>JAAYWX010000042.1 GCA_012516225.1 Clostridiales bacterium | reverse complement strand
GCCTTGTCAAGTATATACTCAACCGCATATTCAGGAACGCTTCCGCTTCCGCTGATAGAGATTGTTTTTCCGGCAAGATCTTTAAGAGATGTTACGCCTGCAGAATCTTTACCGACAAGATAAAGAACTCCAAGGGTGTCAAGCGCGAGGAACTGCACCTGCCCTTCGGTCTTATTGTAGAGCACTGCGGCGGAGTTTGTCGGAAGTGCCGCAATCTGCACTTCACCGTTTATAAGCTTTGCCGTAAGCTCATCCGGAGCTGCAGCAACCTGATAGTCAACGCTGTACGAGTCTCCGTCAAGCGCTTTTTCGGAAATCAGCTTTATCATACCTATAGACGACGGTCCTGCCAGTCCCGCGACAGTAACTTTTGTCTGTGCGGCGGGAGACTGTGTGGTTTCTGCTGGGCTTTCGGAAACTTTTGCCGACGGTTCGGTAGATTTTGTTCCACAGCCGGCGCGCAGTGCAAAGATAAGGATAATGCAGAGTACAGCTGTAATGTTCTTTTTCATAGCTTTCTTCCTTTCCTTGATAAATACTCAAACCGTACGACAATAGTCTGCTCAAAACGCGGCAAAATTCTTCACTTTTATTTAGGTGCCTTAGCGTACACCGCTTTTGCGCTTACTCCGGGGAGCATCCCGAGTTTTCCTGACAGGGAGCTTATAACATCTGAGGGTGCATCCATAGCCACGCTTATGAGAGATACTCCTCTGTCCCTGCACGGTATCCCCGTACGTCCGATGATATACTGACCGTTTTCATGCAGCAACCTGTTGAGCTTTTCCACCGAATCGTAGTTTTCGACAACAACAGCGATCATAGCGAGCCTTTTCTCCTGCTCTTCCGCGGAGCACATTGTTCAAAACACTCCTTTTAACAAAAAATGCGCCCCGGCAGGCGCAAAAAAGTACTGCAAAACTTTAAAGCAACTGCCTTCCACTTCAGAAATACATCTTCAATGTCAGTACGGCTTGTAAATTACGCCAATAATATACCACAGTATGGAAATTTCCGCAATACTTATTTATATCAGCTTTCCTTTTTGCAAGGAACCCACGGCCTCCACTGCAAGCCGCGGGTTCCCATACATATCTTTTCGGGAAAAATTTATTTATCCCGATATCATATAAAGAGGTTTACATTGGATTCTTCGGCGTCCCCAAGATATGCTCCGACTCCGCCAAGTTCCACTCCGTCTATAAGCTCCTCTTTCTTTATTCCCATGACGTCCATACTCATAGTGCAGGCAACTATCTTTACTCCTGCGTCCATAGCTTTCCGTATGAGTACTTCGAGGGAGTCGACATTTTTGTCTTTCATTATTTTTTTCATCATTGCCGTTCCCATGCCGCCCATATTCATCTTTGACAGCTTCAGTTTGCCGGCGCCTCTCGGCATCATAGCGCCGAACATTTTTTCCATAAAAGTCTTGTCAACTTTCCGCTTTTCCGGACGGCGCAGAACATTCAGCCCCCAGAAGGTAAAGAACATGGTAACAGGTCTCCCCATTGCCGCGGCGCCGTTTGCGATAATAAAGCTTGCCAGAACCTTGTCAAGATCACCTGAAAAAACTATTATTGTCTTTCCGTCGGCGGACGTCTGAACCGGCTGGCTGGAAGCCACGTTCCCACTGATTTTTTTTTTGATAAGCGCGACATATTCCCCGCCCCGCTTTTCGTTGCCTACGAGTTCATTTCCTGTGCGTTTGCACCACGCTTCGATATCTCTCGCAAAGCCGGGATCCGAGGCGCAAACCTCTATTACGTCCCCTTCTTTCAAATCCTTAACGGTTTCAAATACCTTCATTATGGGTCCGGGACACTGCATTCCGCTGCAGTCCAGCCTGACGGATGCGCTCGGAGCATTTTCCGTTTCCACATGTCCGCTGTCCGCCACAGGAGGGTCAAACGCGGCCTTCACACCATTTTCATAATGCGTTGATCTGTAAAACCGCATACCTCCGGGGTATATTTTTACCTTTTTAAAACCATTGTTTTTTAAAATGCACGCTGCATTGTAGGCACGCACTCCAATTGCGCAAAATACAATAATTTCTTTTGTTCTGTCAAGCTCCTCAATTCGTGAGCGGAGCTGCCCGAGAGGTATATGCTTTGCTTTGGGAATAGAAAATGCCATAAGTTCCGCCGCTTCCCGCACGTCAAGCAGAACAGCTTCCATATTTTTTTACGCAACGTCCCACGGAGCAAATTCCGCCCTGCCTGTCAGCACGTTCTCCGCCGTAAATCCAGCCATGTTCACCGGGTCTTTCGCGGAAGAATACGGCGGGGCGTATGCCAGTTCAAGCGATTTAAGTTCTTTTATCCCGCCGCCAAGCTTTATAGTGGTGGAAATCGTATCTATTCTCTTATCAACTCCGTCGCCGCCTACTATTTGGGCCCCGAATATTTGCTTCCCGTCTTTGGAAAACAGAAGCTTCAGCGTAAGCGGCACTGCCCCGGGGTAATAACCAGCATGAGAGTTCTGCGTTATTATAATGCTCTCATAGTCTTCTCCCTTTTTAAGTCCCCGCTTTATAAGCGTTTTTTCGTTTGCGCCAGTGCTTGCCGCCGTCAGATCGAACACTTTGGCAACTGCTGTCCCAAGTGTTCCCTCATATTTTTCATTTCCTCCGGCAATGTTGTCGGCCGCTATTCTTCCCTGCTTGTTAGCTGGACCGGCAAGCGGTATCATTGTGCGGCTCTTGTCTATAAAGTCCTCAACCTCTATCACATCTCCGACTGCATATATGTTCGGATCCGAGGTGCGGAGAAGCTCATCTACAATTATTCCGCCACGCGGATTCATTTCAAGCCCTGCCTCTCTCGCAAGCTCCCCGTTCGGGCGAACACCTATCGAAAGTATGACAAGATCCGCGGAAACTATCTTCCCGCTCTTGAGTGTTATATCTACTTTGTTCCCCTTATCTTCAAATGATGATACACCATCTCCCAGATAGAGCTTTACTCCGTTTTGCGTTATATTTTCATGCAGAAGCTGCGCCATTTCATAGTCAAGCGGAGCCATAACCTGGTCCAGCATTTCTATGATTGATACTTCAAGCCCTATATGGCGGAGATTTTCTGCCATTTCAAGTCCTATAAACCCGCCGCCTATGACAGCTGCGGTCTTAACGGCGTTTTCTTTTATAAATCCCCGTATCCTGTCAGTATCCGGTACTGTCCACAGTGTCTGTATGCGAGGGGAATCAATCCCCGGAATCGGCGGTCTCAGCGGAGAAGAACCAGTTGAAATTACAAGAGTATCATAACTTTCCGTATAATTTTCACCGGTATCCGCCTTTTTAACTGTAATTTTCTTATTTTTCCGGTCTATTGAAGTAACCTCGCTTTTTATTCTCACATCAATGTTGAATTTAGTCCGCATAGCCTCCGGAGTCTGCAGAAGCAGGGCATCGCGGGATTTTATCACATCGCCTACATGGTATGGAAGTCCGCAGTTGGCATAGGAGATGTATTCCCCGCGTTCAAAAAGTATAATCTGCGCTTTTTCATCCAGTCTGCGAAGTCTTGCGGCGCAGCTTGCTCCGCCTGCAACACCGCCTATTATAAGAATTTTACCCATTTTATTTTCCCTCCCAATAATTTTTGTAAATCCCGCACTACATTTTTTGATAAAATTCCTCGGATTTTGTAAAATATTATAGCTTTATAATGTTTTGTGTTCAAGTGCAATTGAAAGAATTTACATTAAAGTTTTTGCTTATGTTAAAATTTTATCCGGAACTTTTTCCTTTTTCCGTAACTTCATCACACAAGGATAATTTTTATATTTGCAAAACAGCATAATTTATTTCTGTTATCGAATCTCAGAACAAAAAATCCCGCAGTTTTTAGCTGCGGGATTTTGCAAAATCTATATGTTTCAATATTATGCCTGAGTGTCATTGCAGGTTTCTTCTGGCATAACGTTTAGGGAAAAACCTTCTTTGTAAAAGCTTTTCCACATAAATACTGCATTGG
>JAAYWX010000041.1 GCA_012516225.1 Clostridiales bacterium | reverse complement strand
GTTGTAGAGATGGCCGTTCCATTTGGAAAGACGCTTTAGGGTTACGAGGATGTTTTCAATTAGTCCAAGAGCCGTTTCCGTCTTTGTCAGTCCCAGGTCTATCGCACAAAGACAGCTTAGAAGGCATAGTCCGATATTTGTAGGGGAAGTGCGGTGGGCTATTCCCATGGGGGGACGTTCCTGCCAGTTGTCCGGAGGAAGGAAGTTGTCTTCCGGAGTGCAGAAGTCCTCAAAAAATGACCAAATTTGTTTTGCGCATTGCATAAGGTAGCTTCTGTCCGAGGATGAAACGGGCGTTTGCCTTATTGTGATTTTAGACAGCAAAAAGGCAAAAAACGGCGATACGAACCAAATTATGCCTGCCGCCTTTCCTACAGGAGAAGGGGATAAAAATATTGCGGCAAGTCCTGATACAAGCGAAAACCACATGCTTCTGACGTACCTCAAAACCCCGTGAGATTTTCCCTCAAAAACGGAAGCCGGAGTCCAGTTGAGAAGTCCTTTGCGGCTTATTGCCATGCCCCACAGCGAAGTTATCAATGCGGTAAAGCAGATATAAGCTTCGAAAGGAAGAAATGCAAGTTTCAGCACTGTTTGAAGGAGCGCTCCGCTTACCCCTCGGATTATTGTGCTGTGGAAATGAATTCTTACCTCGCGTTCATCCCTGAAAAGGTTTTTAATTGCCGTAACGATAAGATGAAAGGCATAAGACGCCAAAGCGACAAACGCTGCCGCAGCAAATTCGGCTTTCGGAAGGAAAAACGCGCAGATGAATGCGGTAAGCGAAAACGGTGCGACAAGGCTTCGCCTTATGCTGTCAAACAGCCTGAAGCGGTCTATATCCGAAAGATGCCTGCCTCTCCCGAAAATCCATGATATATTCTGCCAGTCTCCGCGTGTCCACCTGTGAAGTCTTTTGTAATACGAGAGGATATCGTAGGGAAACTTGTCCGTGAGTTCGGAATCGCCCATGTATCCACCTCGCAGATAAGCACCTTCTATTGCATCGTGTGAAAGAATAAGGTTTTCCGGAAGCCGGCCATGCAAACATTCGGTGAACGCCCATGCATCGATAATGCCTTTGCCCGCAAAGCCACCGTTATCAAAAATATCCATATAAAGTTCGGAACTGTCGCTTCCGTAAGGGTCTGTACCGCCGTGACCAGCGAAAACCTTTGCAAAGCGGCTTTTATTGCATGACGAAAGCTCAACGGAGATACAAGGGTGAATTATGGCGTACCCCGAAACGACTTTTTTCGCGTCATCGTCTATTACAGGATGATTTAGAGGATGAAGCATTGCACCGATAAGCTCCTTGGCAGTGCCCGGAGTTAGTCTTGTGTCCTCATCAAGCGTAAGGATATACCGGACTCCTCTGAGAGAAAGCGTGTTCCCGGAAAGGCAAATAAGTGATGACTCTCGGCCGCAAAGAAGCCCTGCAAGCTCCGTAATTGCACCGCGCTTGCGTTCCCATGCCATATAGCGTTTATCTGCTTTGCTGTAAAATCTTTCACGGGTAAAGAAGAAAAATCCTCCCCCGTATTTTTTGTTGAGTTCATCTATGGCTGTTTTTACCGAACTGATGTATTTGTCGTCTTCCGGCATAAATTTGTTCGGGGCATCCGGCAGATCCGCCAAAATACCGAACAGAAGGTTCTCGCCGCAGCTGCGGCTGGCAAGTCGGAATTCCTCGAGCCGACGCGCGAGTGAAGCCCCGCTTTTTTCGCTTGTCAGAAGTGCTGAGATGACACATATTGTCCTGCCTTCGGAGGGAACACCCTCTTTAAGCTCCATACGCGGTATATGTGCAGGCGGTACAGTACTCAGCAGGATTAAATCTATAAGGTTTTTAATAATTTCGGAGATCGGAAACAGAAGGAGTACGCCGACTGCGGCATTTCTTGCGGCAAAAGAAATGAGAAGAGTAAAAATAAGTGTAAGCAATATATTTGCCGAAATATACAATGCGCCGGAATGCGGCTTTTTTTCCTCGCCCATAGGACGAGTAAAAAGCCAGTATCCTACATGGCGGGCTTCGCAGTCGGAGTTTTGGGAAAGACTTAATACATATTCCGCTATGCGGTGCTCGCTGACATGATATATCTTCGCAAGTTTTTCAACGCGCTTTTTATAATAGCTGCGTGTTTTTTCGGACATATACGGGTATACTTCGGCAGGGTCGCACTTGAGAATCTGCTCTGTCCTGTCGACACTTTCCAGAATGTCCGAGAAATCAAGAGTGGAGAGGGCACGCAGAGTGGAAAACAGCCTTTCCGCCCAAAGAGCCGCCGAATCTAAATCACATATGTCTGAACCGTATAGCGAAGCAAGTTCGGAAACTGCCGCCGCTTTTAAAATTGGAATAAAATACATAAGCTCCCTGCGGCTGAGGACATATACAAGCTGACAGCCCTGCAGAAACATTCTGCACCGTTCAGGAGTTACCCGACCGCCGCCTGAGCGGATAAGCGCTTGGCACAGAGTGAAAAGCGCAGCAGAGTCTTTGGATGCGGGAATTCTTCCGCACCCGTGAAGTTCTGCGGCAGCCTGCAGTCCCTCGCGCTGTGCAAGATAAAAGTTATCAAGAAGCCACTCAATAAACG
>JAAYWX010000040.1 GCA_012516225.1 Clostridiales bacterium | reverse complement strand
GTACTATTATGCTTAACGGAGTAATTGAAATGGCCTTGAAGAAGAAAAAATACAGGCTGGGCGACATCTTGCTTCAGCAAGGGTATATCAGTGAGGAACAGCTAAGATCTGCGCTTGAAGCGCAGCAAAAGACAAAGCAGCGCTTAGGGGATTATCTGATAGAATCCGGAATCGTATCGGACAAAGACATTGCCCAAGCGCTTCATTTGCAGTTAGGCATAGATTATGTCGAACTCCGAGGCATTGAAATACCCGAGGATGTTATTTCGCTGGTAAGCGGAAACGTGCTGCGAAAACATAACGTTCTTCCCATCGGGTACTATGACGAGGCTCACACAACCCTTTTGCTGGCCATGTCAAATCCGCTTGATATGGTCGCGCTGGACGACATAGCCATAATCACAAACTGTCTGATAGAGCCTCGGATATCAACTTCTCGCGAAATAAACGCCGTCCTTGATAGATATTTCGGTACGGATGAAACGCTGTCCGCTGTCGAAAAATATGCCAAAGAAAAAATTAAAGAACTTGAGCCAGACGAAATTAAGCAGGATGAAGAAGACTTAAGCTCTGCACCTATCGTCCAGATAGTCCGCTCGATTATAGAACAGGCTGTTCGTTTGCGCGCTTCCGATATACATCTTGACGCAATGGAAAAGCATCTTCGCGTTCGCTACAGAATAGACGGAGTGCTTGTGGAGAAGATGGTCTATGACCTCTATTTGCTTTCTGCCATATCCGCACGGATAAAAATTCTTGCCGGAATGGACATATCTGAAAAGCGAAAGCCGCAGGACGGGCGTATGACAGTCGTTGTTGACCGTAGCGAATACGATATCCGCGTTTCAACGCTTCCATCCTATTACGGCGAGAAAATAGTGTTGCGCCTTGCGGACAAAACCTCACTTACAAAATCGAAATCGGAACTGGGAATGAGCCAGGAAGACTTGAAACGTTTCGACCATATTCTGTCAAATCCCAACGGCATACTGCTTGTTACGGGACCGACAGGAAGCGGCAAGTCCACCACGCTTTATACCGCTCTGGCGGAGCTTAATTCCGAATCGGTAAACATCATAACGGTCGAAGATCCCGTCGAGGCAAGTATTCCGGGGATAAATCAGGTTCAGGTAAACCCAAAGGCAGACCTTACTTTTGCAACGGCGCTCCGCGCTATTCTCAGGCAGGATCCTGATATAATCATGATAGGCGAAATCCGCGACTATGAAACCGCTTCAATCGCCGTTCAGGCCTCGATTACGGGCCACCTTGTCGTTTCAACTCTGCATACGAACAGCGCGGCCGCTTCCGTAACAAGACTCATAGATATGGGCGTGGAAAGCTATCTTCTTGCTGATGCACTGGTTGGAATTATTGCACAGCGCCTTGTCAGGAAGCTTTGCCCCCACTGCAAAAAGGCAAGACCTGCAACGTTGCATGAAAAGCGCCTTCTTGGGAAGGACCGTTCGGACGATGTCGTCGTTTATGAGCCTGTCGGCTGCGCAATGTGTTCCGAAACGGGATATTTCGGCCGTATCGGCGTATACGAGGTGATGGAAATAAGCCCTAACCTCAAAAGGATAATCTCAGCAAAAGGTTCAACCGGAGTTATACAGAGCACTGCCGTATCCGAGGGGATGAGCACACTCCATATGAGCGCTGCAAAATACGTTCTGGAGGGCATTACATCTGTTTCGGAAATGCTCCGTATATCCTTTGACGAATAAAAATCCGGCAATTTTTAAATGCCGGCAGCAAACCAGGAGTAACAGATGCCTACTTTTCAGGAATTGATCAGCACAGCTATAGACAGGGGAGCCTCGGATCTTCATTTAAGTGCCGGAATGCCGCCCTGCCTAAGAGTTAACGGCGCTATCGTGCGCCTTGAAAACACTATATACACGCCAGAAACCATTGAGAATATAGTGATGGGCATAATTGATGAAAAACATCTTGAAACGCTTAAATCCTCCGGGGAAGTCGATTTTGCCTATTCTATACCGTCGCTGGGGCGTTTCCGTGTAAACGTGTTCCGTCAGCGGGGAAGCTTGTCAATGGCGGTCAGAATACTGAATTTGCGTATTCCTTCGCCTGAAGAGCTTGGACTGCCGGAATCCGTCGTCCAGATGACGGACAAGCGGCGCGGGCTTGTCCTCGTCACGGGAGCAACGGGAAGCGGCAAATCCACCACTTTAGCGTCGCTTATAGATGTAATAAACCAAAAGCACAGCTACCACATAATAACGCTTGAAGATCCAATTGAGTATCTTCACAGACATGGCAAATCTATTATCAACCAGCGCGAGATAGGGACGGATTCGGCAAATTACGCTACGGCGCTCCGCGCGGCTTTGCGGCAAGATCCGGATGTAATCCTTGTCGGCGAAATGCGCGACATTGAAACCATTCCCATCGCCGTTACAGCCGCCGAAACGGGACATCTGGTATTTTCAACGCTGCACACCGTCGGCGCGGCAAATACGGTTGACCGCATAATAGACGTTTTCCCGCCTTATCAGCAGCAACAAATAAGGACACAGCTTGCGGACGTTTTGCAGTGCGTTATTTCACAGCAGCTTATTCCCAAAATGAACGGCAGGGGACGCGTCGCAGCGCTTGAAGTCATGCTTGCCAACAACGCCATACGCAACCACATACGTGAGGGTAAAACTTTTCAGATCCCAACTGTTATTCAGACAAGCGGGAAAGCCGGCATGAAAACCATGGACGACGCCCTGTTTGAGCTTTATTCCCGCGGCGAAATCAGTCAGGAAAGCGCCCTCTTCTATGCTCAAGAAAGAGCCGTCCTTTCAAAAAGGTTCTTTTAAACCAAGTGTTCAAAAACCGCGTTCCGCGTCAGGAGAGTTTTTACTATGCCCATTTTTTCTTATCTGGTAATAAATAAACATGGAAACGAG
>JAAYWX010000432.1 GCA_012516225.1 Clostridiales bacterium | reverse complement strand
GATGAAAATATAACATCCAGGGAGGATAAATCTATCAATTTTCCACGGTTTTTACATATTGAGGGCGTAAAATTTATCACAAGGGCAAAGCAGTCTCGTTGACTGTAAGTTTGTCATATTACATAGCTTTATCTTACAAAATTGAAAATTTCTGACCATCGCTTTTCATGTTTAAGGTCCTGTCCACCGTGTCAGTTATAATATGAACTGCTTTTGTCACATTACATATATGCAGTCCGATGTATTGCGCTAAAACAGGTTTCTATAATTGCATTTTTATTCGATGAAAAAGGGACATATTATCTAAGTATAATAATGTATAATATATAACATCTTATTACTTTATTGTGTTTTGATTCGATAGCGTCTTGTCAAGTGGTGTAAATTAGCATCTACTTTGGTCTCTGATATTATCGCTAATGTGGTTGTCAAGGGCCAAAAACAGGCTTTTCCTTGACAACCACATTCCGCCATGCCCTGTTTTTAGTGCCGAGGGATGAAGGGAAGAAGCAAGCTTAAGTTTACCACATCCCCCGTAATTTTCCATTATAGCATGGCGGACGCTGCCTATGCGGAAGTCCGTATAGGAAAACCACCTCAGGAATCAGCTAAAAAAGCAAGCATTTTATTTGTGCAGCAGTGATGTCGACGACAGAGTATAGGGAGCAAGCGCTGGATTTACTACCTTGTTCATTGATTCCTTGCTGAAATATCTACGGCCAATCTGCCACTCCTCATGCTGCTCAATGAGTAATGTCCCTACCAGTCGTAGTACCGACGGGCGGTTTGGAAATATGCTCACAACATCTGTCCTTCGCCGTATCTCTCTGTTTAACCGTTCCAACGGGTTTGTCGAATGGATCTGTGCCCAATGCTCCGATGGAAAGGCCATGTACTGCAGCACATTCTCGCACCCATTCTCCAGGATTTCCATTGCCTTGGGGAATCGGTCCTTCAACTGGGAAACAACCGTGTATAGTTGTTCTTTTGCAGCCTTCTGATCAGGTGCAGCAAAAATAGTCCTAACAATGGCCGATACCATTCCTTGTTGTTTGCGAGGTACCTGGCATAATACATTACGCATAAAATGCACCCGACACCGCTGCCATGCACAACCGCTTAATACTTCGTTTATTGCCCCTTTCAGGCCTTCATGGGCGTCACTGATGACCAGTTTCACTCCTCTTAGGCCTCGGCTTACCAAACGGCGTAAAAAGTCTGTCCAAAAAGGACCACTCTCTGCCATACCTATATCAAAGCCCAGTATTTCTCGTTCCCCATTTTCATTCACACCTACTGCAACCACCAGTGCCATGTTTTCTACATGCCCGCCTTCACGGACCTTTGGAAAGGTTGCATCTAGCCATAAATATGGGTATTGTAATGTCAAAGGGCGGTGAACAAACCCTTGGACATGTTCGTCCAGCTCCTGACTGATACGGGATACGGCGCTCTTATCAATCCCTTCCATCCCAAGCGCTTGAACCAGTTCATCCACCTTGCGAGTGCTGACCCCATGGACATAGGCCTCTTGAATTACATTGACCAGTGCTTTTTCCCACATGCGGCGAGGCTCCAAGAAACTTGGGAAATAGCTTCCCTCACGCAGCTTCGGTATTTTTAGTTCAATTGTTCCCAGACGGGTCTCGTAGGGTCTGGTACGGGTACCGTTGCGATGGTTGTTCCGTTCATCGGTACGCTCATACTTTTGAGCGCCGATTTTTGCCGTTACTTCAGCCTCCATCAGCTTTTGTAGGATGAATGCCATGGTCTCACGCATAAAATCTCCATTTTTTACATCTCCATAAACCTTGAAAATTTCTTCGATTAATGGCATTATATCTTTTGTAGCCACGATATGACCTCCTCTACCTTATTGATTTGTGAGACCTAATAAAGTAGATGCCATATCGTGGCTCGTTTGTCAAAGGACAATATTTACCACCGGAATTACGCTGCCGATTTTACACCACTACATAAGACTATAACCAGCAATATGCACAATAGGGCAATTTAGTTCTTACAAGTTTTATATATCATTACCATACATGGTTGTTGATATATACAGCTATAAGATTTTTTACTTTTTCATAATGTTTTGAAATTATATAGAAAATGCTACGTTTTTTACACGTATAGAGTTCTTATGAATCTATGTCGGAGGAAATTTAGTTAAAGTGTAACCTGTCTGATTTGCTGCTTCCTTTCAATTCTTCTGCTTCCCAGCTTTATCGGTTGGAATCTTTTGACTTATAATGTCCTGCATGTACTTTAGTGTTTGTAGGATACCTAAGGCATAACTTTGATTTTCGGGGTTTAGCTTTTCGTATGTTTTAGACAGGATCTCTGTTTTACTCATACACAAAAACCTCCTTGGAGTGTGTTTATAAACACAGCATATCACATAATCTTGTGTCAGTCAACATTTAATTTTGGAAATTTTTTATATTTTTTGTTGTGTTGACAAACACATTTTTTTTGTATAT
>JAAYWX010000431.1 GCA_012516225.1 Clostridiales bacterium | reverse complement strand
GGCAGGGACGTATATGGAAAGGACTGCAACCCGGAGCTGTGTGCAGCGGCTGCGCTTTACCATGACGCTTCCGAAATCCTGACTGGCGACCTGCCAACCCCCATTAAATATCATGATGACGCCATAAAGAATTCTTATAAAGAGATAGAGCGTAAGGCAAACCTGCGTTTGCTCGCGCTTCTTCCGGAGGAACTCCGTCCCGCTTACAATCCGCTTCTGCTTCAGGAGGACAGTGAGATTTCCGCTTATGTCAAATCGGCGGACAAGCTCTCCGCATATATAAAATGCATAGAAGAACGCAAGGCGGGCAACAACGAGTTCAAATCCGCCGAAGCTCAGCTTCTGACCCTTTTGGAGAACAACCCGCTTCCTGAAGTGGGATACTTTATGAAAAACTTTATTCCCGCGTTTGAACTTACTCTTGATGAATTGGGTACAATGGACTAAAGCAAAGGAAATAAACGCTATCCGGAGAATCGAGACCTCCCGCGCGGAGGTTAAATACATAATAAATACCATGCACGGGAGGATTTTACCTATGCGAGCTTTTATAACGGTTATCGGAAAAGACAAAGTCGGCATTATTGCTGCGATCTGTGTTCTTCTTGCAGAGAAAAACGTTAACATCCTTGACATCAGCCAGACGATAATGCAAGATTGTTTCACAATGATTATGCTTGCTGACGTTTCTGAATGCTCCGTCCCTTTTGATGAACTTGCCGAAAGCCTTTCCGAGCTTGGCAGAAAGCTGGAGCTTAGCATACGCATTCAGCGCGAGGAAATATTCAACGCCATGCACAGGATATAAGGCAGGGGGAAATTATGATAAATCAGGGCGAAATTCTGCAGACTATTGAGATGATAGACCAGCAGCATCTGGATGTCCGCACTATAACCATGGGCATTTCACTGCGCGACTGCGGGCATTCGGATATAAAAACAAGTTGCGATAAAATATATGACAAAATCTGCCGCTATGCCGGAAATCTTGTCAAAACAGGAGAGCAGATTGAGGCGGAGTTTGGAATTCCGATAGTAAACAAGCGTATTTCAGTTACTCCTATTTCTCTTGTGGCGGAATGCTGTGATGTCGAAGATTATGTGCCTTTTGCAAAAGCTCTCGACAGAGCGGCAAAGGAAGTCGGCGTTGACTTTATCGGCGGGTATTCTGCGCTTGTCCATAAAGGCTGTACTGTTGGTGACGCAAAGCTTATCCGCAGCATACCACAAGCCCTGTGCGAAACGGAGCTTGTCTGCTCAAGCGTAAATGTGGGAACTACGCGAGCGGGAATAAACATGAACGCTGTCAGAAAAATGGGCGAAATTATAAAACAGACGGCCGAGATGACAAAGGATAAAGGCAGCCTTGGCTGTGCAAAGCTTGTAGTTTTCTGCAACGCGGTAGAGGATAATCCTTTTATGGCAGGGGCTTTCCACGGTATAGGCGAGCCGGAATGCGAGATAAACGTCGGGGTTTCCGGTCCGGGGGTTGTTCATCAGGCACTTAAAGCCGCAAAGGGTCAGCCGCTTGATGTCATAGCGGAAACTATAAAGAAAACTGCGTTCCGAATTACACGCGTAGGCCAGCTTGTTGCACAGGAGGCATCCAGCCGCCTTGGAGTACCTTTTGGAGTGGTTGAACTTTCACTCGCGCCGACTACCGCCATAGGTGACAGAGTTGCGGATATTC
>JAAYWX010000441.1 GCA_012516225.1 Clostridiales bacterium | reverse complement strand
GTGCGCCACCAGCCATTTATTTTTTGCAAAGAGGAGCTGGTCTTCAAATTCTCTTGCGGTGCGGGTTTCAAGCGGCAGATTGGTCCCCTTTGGAAGAACAACCACATTGCGGAACCCGCCTTCCTCGGCGTTGCACGGTGCGTAATGCAGGGTGCCCGCGTAAATTTCAAATACGCAGCCGGCAGGAACCCGAAATGCTTCGATCAGCGAGGTATCGTACGTGTATGTTTTGGAATCGAGGTCGTTGCGGGAACCGGCCAGCAGAATCAGGTCCGAAACGGCGATATTGATTTCCGAGGTGCGGTGGTATTCCACCGCGTTCAGCTTCACGTTGCTGCCGTTGCAGTAGCCCATCTGGAGCGGAAGCCCGCCGAAGCCGCGGTTTTCAAAATCCCGGAAGATTTTCAGCTTTTCCAGCTCCGGGTCGGAGGGAACGTAAATCGTATGGTTTTCCGGCAGCGGGGTGTCCGCCATCTTTTGCAGAAGCTCGCTGCAGTCATAGCCCTTTAAAATCTGGCCGTACTGAAAAAAACGTTCACTCTGAACAGGATAAATCGTCATAATGAAATTCCTTTCCAATAAATTTTGTTAAATTTTAGTTTCAGAGAAAGTGCCGGAGAGATGCACTATCCCTAAAACCAAACTTATACCTTAAGCTGGTTTGGAATTCCTCTTTGAAACAACATCAAATATTACGGCTGCCAACAGGACAAGCCCCTTGATAGTCTGCGTAATATCACTACCAACGCCCATAATGGACAGTCCGTTATTCAATACCCCCATGACCAGCGCACCGATTACCGCGCCAATAATGGTACCGCTTCCGCCCATTGCGGAAGCACCGCCTATGTAACATGCAGCAATGGCATCCATTTCAAAGTTTTGCCCGGCAGTCGGTGTAGCGGCCTGTAGGCGGGAAGTAAATACAATTCCACCCAGAGCGGCTAGAACGCCCATATTTACAAACGTGAAAAACAAAGCTTTTTTGGTGTTTATGCCGGAGAGAATAGCAGCTTTTTCATTTCCACCCATTGCATAAAGGTGCCTTCCGGGTACCGTCTTGCTTGTGTAATAGGAATAAACAATCACCAGAATCAGCAGTATCACAAGCAAAATCGGGATTCCTTTATAGTTGGCCAGCCAAACGGTAAACAGGGCAATTGCCGCCGAGACAAGTGCGGTTTTGCCCCAAAATGCGCCGGGAGAAGGAAGGCTGAAACCGCGCTTCTTTTTACTTTTCAATTTTTTGGTTTCCGATACGATATAGATTACGATGCACGCTGTACCTAAAAGATAAGTTGTCAGATTCAGTTTTCCGCCGCCGATATTCGGCAAGAAACCGGATGTAATTCCCAGAAATTCCTGTGGAAAAGGCGTAAGAGTCATCCCCTGCAGCACATACTGTGTCAGCCCCCGGAAAACCAGCATACCGGCCAGAGTTACTATAAATGCCGGTATCCGCACATAAGCAATCCAAAATCCTTGCCATATACCTATGAGCGCGCCGACGAGCAGGGAAAGAATAATTGCAAGCCAAACATTCATCTGATGCTGCACAATCATTACGCCAAGAAGTGCTCCGATAAACGCCACAATTGATCCAACGGAAAGATCAATCGATCCGCTGCTGACGATGCACAGAAGCATGCCCACCGATAAAACGATAACATAACTGTTTTGCAGTATAAGATTTGTAACATTCTGCGGCTTTAGCAATATTCCGTTCGTCAAAACTTGAAAAAGCACCATAATTACAACAAGCGCGATCAACATACTGTATTGCCGTATATTTAAAGCGGACTTTTTATGCCTTTCTGTAAAATTCGCCATACTTCTACGCTCCTATACACTTATTTGCCATAATGCACTGCATTACTGTTTCGGCTTTTGCTTCCTCACGTGACAATTCACCGACAATTTTCCCTTCGTTCATTACATATACGCGGTCGCTCATACCCAAAACCTCGGGCATTTCTGATGAAATGAAGAGGATGCATCTTCCTTCGGATGCAAGCTGGTTGATAATAGTAT
>JAAYWX010000430.1 GCA_012516225.1 Clostridiales bacterium | reverse complement strand
CGACTGGTTGGATTTGAGCGATTTGCTCGAAACCTGCTTTATTCTCAGCATGGAGTCCAAGTTTCTGTGCAGAGAAAACTGCGAAGGCCTGTGTCCGAGCTGTGGGAAAAACCTTAACGACGGCCCGTGCGGCTGCAAAAAGGAAATAGATCCAAGATTGGCTGTATTAGGTCAGCTTTTGGATAAAAAAGATGAATAAAAGCTGTCGAATCAGCTGATAACAGGAGGTGTCAATATGGCGGTTCCAAAGAGAAAGGTATCAAAGGCAAGAAGAGACAAGCGGCGCAGCTCTCATTGGAAACTCGAAGCGCCCGGTATCGTTGCGTGCCCCAACTGCGGTGCGTACCATCTGCCCCACCGCGTATGCAGAGCCTGCGGTTACTATAACGGACGCAAGGTTATCGATGTAAAGAGGTAAACTGATCAGCTTGAGGAGAGGAGGCGCAGGCCCCCTCTCTTTTTGCTGTATGCGGAAAGGAATACTTATGAGTTCTGTGATAAAGAATATCGAAAAGCACAGCCCGCTTCTGCACAAGGTAAAGGCGGGCGACAGGCTCATCAGCATAAACGGAAAGGAAATAGCCGATGTGCTGGACTACAAATTCTTTTCCTATGATACGCGTCTTACTGTCGTGGTTGAATCACCGGAAGGACGCAGGCGCACCGTGAAGGTTAAAAAAAGCGCCGGAGCGGACTTGGGGATTGAGTTTGAAACATACCTTATGGACAAAGCCAAATCCTGCAGAAATCACTGCGTATTCTGTTTTGTGGATCAACTCCCGAAGGGGATGAGAAAGACGCTGTACTTCAAGGACGATGACGCAAGGCTGAGTTTCCTGACAGGAAACTATATAACGCTTACCAATCTTTCGGAACGAGAGATTCAGCGCATTATAGATCTGAGAATAAGCCCTATAAACGTATCAGTTCATGCAACTGAACCGGAGCTGCGCGCAAAGTTGCTCGGAAACAAGGAAGCCGCGCGGGGCTATGAGCTTATATGTCGTCTTGCCGAGGGCGGGATAACGATGAATTGCCAGATAGTGTGCTGCCCCGGACTTAATGACGGAGATGCGCTTTCCAAGACAATGGAAGATCTGGCCGTACTTTATCCCAAAGTAGGCTCCGTATCGGTTGTTCCCGTCGGACTTACAAAGCACAGGGAACACCTGTATCCTCTTAATCCGTTTAATGAGGAGAACGCAGGCGAAACAATAGACAGAATAAACGCATTTGGAAATCAATGCCTTGAAAAGTATGGGAGCAGGATTTTTTTCCCTTCAGACGAAATGTTCCTGAAAGCAGGGAGACCGATACCGGAAGATGAATATTATGAAGACTATGCCCAGCTTGAAAACGGAGTAGGGCTTCTGCGCCTCTTGCAGGAAGAATTCCTGTCGGCTCTTGAAAACGAGGAACTAAACTGCGACGGAGTACCTTTTTCTATAGCGACGGGTGTTTCGGCGGCGCCTTTTTTGGAAAAGCTATTAGTGACAGCCAAGGAAAAATATGATAACATTAACGGAAAGGTTTTTGCAATCAGAAATGATTTTTTTGGGCATACAATTGATGTGGCTGGGCTTGTGACCGGACGGGATCTTATATCTCAGCTCCGCGGCAGGGAGATAGGCAGGCGATTGCTTATACCACAGTGTATGCTCCGACACGGTGAAGGCGTTTTTTTGGACGATGTTACCATAGAAGAAACAGAGAGGGAACTGCAGGTTGAAGTTATACCGGTCGGACAGGAAGGGGAGGATCTTCTCCTTGCAATGACGGGCAACTTTAGTGAAACAGATCTTGCGTATCCAAAGAGATGATGATAGCAAGCCCATTTTTGGAGTAAAATAATAAGTTCAAGGAGGGCTACACATGAGACCGCTTGTTGCCATTGTCGGACGGCCGAACGTCGGCAAGTCTATGCTTTTCAACAGAATAGTGGGACAGCGCCTCTCCCTTGTGGAGGACACTCCGGGGGTTACCCGTGACAGGATCTATGCGGAATGCGAGTGGAACGGTGTAAAATTCGACGTTGTGGATACAGGAGGAATTGAGCCGTCTACGGATGATGAAATACTGCTTTTTATCAGGGAACAGGCCCAGATAGCAATAGACACCGCCGATGTCATCGTTTTTGTAACAGAACTCGGCACGGGGGTTACGGCGGCTGACAGAGATGTTGCAGGCATCCTTCAGCGCTCCCGCAAGCCAATAGTACTTGTAGTAAACAAAGCGGACAAGACGGGAGAAACCGATCCGGAGTTCTATGAGTTTTATTCGCTCGGACTCGGAGACCCGATTGCCGTTTCTGCAGTGCATGGTCATGGTACGGGAGATATGCTTGATGCGTGCGTCCGTGCCTTTCCGAAATTTGACGGCAGCGAGGAAGACGAGGAGCGAATCAGAGTTGCAGTTATCGGCAAGCCGAACGTGGGAAAGTCCTCGCTAAT
>JAAYWX010000429.1 GCA_012516225.1 Clostridiales bacterium | reverse complement strand
GGGTAATATACACGACGAACATTATTGAGGGACTCAACCGCCAGTTCCGGCAGATTACGAAGAACAAACCGAGCTTCACAAGCGACGATTCGCTGCGGAAGATTCTATACCTTGCCAGCAGGAAGATTGTCGAACACTGGACCGCCAGATGTCGAAACTGGGACGTGGTTCTATCGCAGCTGGACCTGATGTTCGCCGTGCAGGAAGGCGCCTGATTAGCCCCGGAGTAGGATTCCGCAGCCCCGGCGCTGGCATTCACACTGCGGCGCGCATACCGTCGCCGCATCTGCGGAAACCGGCCACCAAGGCCAAATCCGATTAACACGCGTCCAACCTTGACCACTTTTACACAAAATTCTCTGGCATACCTATAAAAAAAGATAGGGGAGACCTTTATTGAAATTAAATGTCTCCCTCAAAAAAGAACATGAATCACTGTGTTTAAGACTTGTGCTCTATAAATTATTATACGTTAGTTCTAAATTAAAGACTTTAACCAATAAAAAATGTTGTTTCCAATTTATTAATTTTGGAAATATATTGATATACATATTGCATTAAATTAGTTTGTCGTGGTCTTATTCGTATGAGCTAAGGTTATCTACAATATTTTGAATATCAATAGATTCTAAAAAAACATGCTTGGCGCTAAGAATCCATGACCTATATAAAATGCTATATAATACATTTTCGTCAATTATTAGTTCCTCATATATCGCTCCATCGCTTTTTATTCGTGAAGATAACAAAATAGCATTCGCATAAGCTGGACTCCATTATTTCTGCTCTGAAACATAAAGACTAACTTTACTCTGAATGATTTTAGCCGTTTCTTCCGCAGTTTTTTGACCGGCGAAAAAGGGAAGTGCCTCAGACTCGATGATGCCTAGAATCGTCTCGTCATATACAGCCACGGTTTTTACCTTGGACAAAAGCGTTTCAAACCTGTCCACATCTTCCTGAGTGAGCTTGACGCCGTCGTCTGATTCTTCTTGCAGAGCTTCGTTAATCTGCGCTTGCAAATACGGCGCGTAGACCGGCATTCCGATGCCTGTGCCGCTACCGCCAGTCAGAATATATTTTACATAAGATAAGCCCAGCAACCCTCTGTGCTTTTACTCTGGGAGCAAATTCCGATTGGAACTTCCAGCGTAAAATCCGTACCACAGCCTCCGTCCACAGTCGGATAACCTATGACGCTCAGTTTGGCACCGGCTTGATGTTCTTGAATTGCCAGCGCACGCACGCTGTTTATCCATATTGCGGCGGTATAAAGAGTTCCCTCCTTCATTCTCACATAAACCGGAGTCGTGTCCAGATCTTGAAAGTTTTCGGGTTCCGGAGTCTCTTTTATCCGACTGACAGCCTCAAGTATTGCAATAAAGTCCGCGTTATCAAAGTCACAGGTTGAGGACTTCCAATCGACGGCACTTTGCATATATCTTGAGCTTAGGCTTCTGAGCAGAGACAACCTTGTTGTGTTGTACATCATCTCCATGTCAGCCGGAGCATTTTTCTCTACATCAAGGTATTTTTCAAACGTCCAGCCGTAAACGTCGCCAAAATCTGAATAATATCCCACGCGGGTGTCCATATAGAATTCCCTGTCGATGAAATATATACCGCCGTCCACCATAAGCTGGTCGGCAATGGCAATGTCCTCAAGGCTCATGTCGGGGTCGGTCTCTAAAAGAACGCACATATCCGCGAGATAGCCCTTCTTTATGTAGAAATAAGGCGAAACATCGGTAAGCTGGATAAGATCTGGGTATTTGCCGCTTATTAAATCAGTATTCATGCGGGTAACGGCGGTAGCAGTATCGCAAGCTCCGCCCTCACTGTAGTCTTTTATCTCAATATAATAATCGCTGTTACTTTGATTAAAAAGCTGGACTTGGCCTCGAACCATGTCTGCACTGCCAGCTGTTGCCAGAGTAAGCGTAATGCGCTTGTGCATATCCGAAGGTTCCGCCGGGCTTAAAAGGCTTGTGCTCACCGCGTCCAGCAACAAAAACTTACCATCGGGGAGAGCAACAATTCCCATTATGCGACTTAGAGATATTCCGCAATCGCTCCAAATGATCACTGCTTCCTGTGAGCCGTCTCTGTTCAGGCCGTACAATCCAGTGTCGTTTGCCATTAGCAGAAAGAATTCTTCGCTTCCGCTGTATACATTATAGTCGGACTGCTTTAGCGTAAAACTGGGGGAATTTTCATCCCCGTCTAGAGCACAAATCTCTATGCCGTTTTCCGTATAGTTTGCCACATAGGCACAGTCGTCATTACCAATGACCAGAGCGCTGTCACCCTGCACCTTGTACTCAGAAAGATAATTGCCCGAGTTGTCCACTGCGACAATCTTGTCTGGGCTTTTCAGATAGACTTTTTCTGAGGTACAGCGGATCGTATATACCGAACTGTCAAAACGGGCAATGTCATTAAGCGCGAAAGATTTTACGACTTCGCCAGAATATGATACCATCTGGATTTTTTCATCGAGATTGGTTTCCACTTTTTCCGTTTCAACTATCCAAATGCCTTCATCGTTGCTGGAGGCGCAGTCTATGCAACCGTTTTTAGGCGAATAGATTGTTTCCGTGCCGTTTTTACATAGTTCATACCTGTTCGGCTCGTTAATGCCTATAATAGCAACATTGGCATAAAAATCCGCACCGTGAGAAAATACAGAGATATAGCCGCCGGGCATACTGACACCGCTTTGCTTGTATGCCCGTCCTTCGCTGAACCAAGCATTATCTGCAAGAGAGGATGGTGCGCTTTTCATGCTTGAGCAAGCAGGAAGAAGTATAAGTATTGCAGATAACAAGCATAGTGTCATAGTGTTTTTCCTTTTTTCAAATCAAAGACCTCCATATTTTAACAGGAAGGCCTAAACAAGCTGTTATAGGCCTTCCTGCAATTGATAATAGGGTGTTAATACATAATGATTAAATCATGTCTCTCCACGATATGTACTGTGTGCTGACCCAACCCCAAACAGCTTCATTATATGCAATAGTAATGGCGGTGTCGTCACCGGTTTTGCCAAAACTAAAGCTGCCAGTGTTAGCATCCATCTGATGCCAAAAAGTATCATAATAATTAAGCTGACCGAAACTGACATAGCTTGTACTTGGTCCGGACCTAACATTGACTCCGTTGCCGATGCAATAGTAAGGATAAAAGTGTCCGGTTCCAGATTTCGTAACAGCAGGAGTCGGAGCAACTGCAAGTGCGGCAGTTGCAAGTATCCCGATCATCACAAGAGCAAAGAGTATTCCAATCATATTTTTAATATTCATAATTTTTTCTTTTCATAAATATTAGTTTCTTAAGAAAAAATCGTTAGAAACCCTTGATATCCCATTGGGCTTACCTCGGAT
>JAAYWX010000428.1 GCA_012516225.1 Clostridiales bacterium | reverse complement strand
TGGTAATCGAATCCACCCCCTCATCCGCCGATGCCTCTTTAACTGAATTTGCGGAAGCAGATAAGAAAATCGAGGCGGATTTGGAAACAATAGCCCAAACAATGTCCGATACTAAAAACATAGATGAAATTTCGGCCGCCTATCATGAGTCCGAATCTTTGATTAACAATATATATAAGCTGGCGTCTTCCGGTCAGAGCGATGATGCCGTTTTGTTCTATACAAAGAGCTACATGCCCAAATTTGAAAAAATAAATACTCTGATAGGGCAGATAGGCGATTCTACCGCTGGAGACATAAAAAGCACAATATCCCTTTACAAATCCCTTGCCGTTAAGGCTATAATCGTTTTCTGCATTCTTGCGGGATTAGCACTCATCTTTACCGCCTATGTTTTGTTAATTTTAAGAAACAGCATCGTATATCCTCTGAAGAAAATTGTTTACGCGTGCTCCGACCTGCACAGCGGACAGCAGATAAAGCCGTTGCATATAGACTCTAAGGATGAGTTCGGTGAAATGGCTCGTTCTTTTGAAGAAATGAGTGAAAACATAGGGTTTATAATTAACGATATGTGCGCTATGCTCTCAAAAGGCGCTTCCAAGGATTTGAACGCCCATTCTGCCGATGCAAGCAGATACGTCGGAAAATATAATGACCTTGTAGATTCGGCGTACGCTATATTTAACGATATGAGCAAGGATATGCGCCTTACAAACGATATTGCCGAACAGGTTTCTGCGGGCTCAAACCAAATTTCATCTGTTTCTCAAACGCTTTCACAGGGTACTACTGAGCAGGCTTCCGCAATAGAACAGCTCTCCGCAACTGTTTCCAATATTGCGGAACTCAGCAAGAGGAATGCCGAACAGGCAAACAAGGCAAGTGAAATGAGCATCGAAGCAGCACAGGGAGTCAATGAAAGCAACAACTACATGACGCAAATGCTTGATGCCATGAACGAAATTACGTCGACTTCAAGAGAAATCGGAAAAATTGTGAAAGCCATTGACGATATTGCATTCCAGACAAATATTCTTTCGCTTAACGCTGCAGTCGAGGCAGCTCGTGCGGGAGCGTCCGGAAAAGGTTTTGCCGTCGTCGCTGATGAAGTCCGTAATCTTGCCCAACGCTCCGCGGAAGCCGCAAAGAATACGACAACTCTCGTCGAAAGTACTGTTGAGGCAATCGAAAACGGAAGAAATATTGCAGACGCTACTGCAAAATCCCTGCAGCTTGTTGAAGAAAAATCCAGCGTTGTCACCGACATAATTGCGAAAATCGCCGAAGCGTCGCAAAATCAGGCTTTGGCAACCGAGCAGGTTCTAAATGGAATAGATCAAGTATCCACTGTTGTACAGATTAACTCTGCGACGGCCGAGGAAAGCGCCGCCGCAGCCGAGGAGCTTGCCGCTCAAGCTAAGGTTCTTTCAGAAATGACAAAACAGTACAAGCTGTTTGAAAACAATTAATATTCATTTAAAACCGGCGGGGGCAGGGATCTCATTCTGTTAGAAGCTCCCGCCGGTTTTTAACGGCTATCAAAAACGTTTAGGTTGCTTTAGGGGATAATGCTGACATAAATTAGACGGAAAACCTAACGAGTAAACGTTTCCTTTTTTACCTTATATAAAAATTACAATCGATTTCAGACTATTTTGGCGCAAATTTATTGCATTATGGTATTGCATTTCAGAATAATATGTGGTATTATAATTGGGCACGTTGGCGGTGGCGTGAAAAATTTAAAAATGTTTATATCCGGGTGTGGCGCAGATTGGTAGCGCGCTTGAATGGGGTTCAAGAGGCCGCAGGTTCAACTCCTGTCACTCGGACCATAACTGAACGCTTATCTTGATACAATATGTATTAAGATAAGCGTTCAGCTTTTTATTGAAAAATCGCCTATTTTCAAGGGCTTCTCGATACTATTTAATGAAACAGGCTCTGCAGCGGTGTTAAGATCATTGCCGCAGAGCCTGTTTTCATTTTTCTGGCATACACCTTTTAACGAAAGGTAGTCGCCGTATGCACTTTTTAATTATTTCTCCGGCGAGAAAAAAGCTGGAGTTATTCCGCGCTAACAGTGATTTCCGTCCCATTGTAGAATTCAAATGTGATCTGTCCGTCTCTATGTACAATACCCTTTTCCACCATAAGCGTCCAGATGGTATCATCCCATGTATCAAAAATTGCCGGATTTTTCTTCAGTGTCCGAATAGACAGTGATAAAGACTTGCCTATTGCTACCGTATGTTCGTTCGGCTTTAAGGTTTTCAAGCGCGGTGACAGCATCCTCGTAACGCTTATTCAAGCTTTTGTATTTTCCCGAATGCTCTTTCTGCGACTGCGCAGTGGAGGCATTTTCCTTGACCGTCGCCCTCTCCATTTCAGCTGCAGCCTCTGTTTTCTAAAGCTGTCTGGCAATTTCCACCTCTACGTCATCTAAGCAGTGACGCATAAACTCACAGCCTGATCGGTTCTCCATCAGTCTGTTATACGTTTTGATAAACACGGCCTTAATGGTATCGTTGTCCAGAGCCAATGTACCACATTTCTTTTCATTTTCAAACTTGTTGTTGCACTGCCAGATTACCTTGCGATATTGGTCGTGGAAGGCCAGACCTTTGAGTGTAGTACCAGTCACAATCAGCACATACGAGCTTAGTAGACAGTATGCTCTTTCCGCTGTATGCCTTACTTGCGTCTGGAGAACTCGGTCTGCACTTGATTCCATTCGTCCGGCTCAACAATTGCGGGATGGCTGGCTTCAACATAATATTGCGGAATCTCTCCCTCATTGGGCTTCATCTTTTTCTGCAAAAAGTCTACGGTAAATTTCTTCTGCAAAAATGCGTCGTCCTTGTACTTCTCGTTCGAAAGGATACTGCCCGCCGTGGTCTGCTCCATTTCTGTCTGTCAGACGGTGTGGGAATACCTTGAGTCTCCAAATATCTGTAAATTCCGGCAGACGTTTTCCCTTCAAAAAAGAGAGCCGGACAACGGCTGCCCCATTTTCGTTGACCAGCGGTGCACCATCTCTCCCTTTTCGTAACCGAGAAACTGCTTATACGGCATTCTGACCCTCCCATCCGAAAATCGTTTCCTCTGACCACATGTGACGTTTTTTGAAATTGTCCGGCTCTCCTCTTGGAC
>JAAYWX010000427.1 GCA_012516225.1 Clostridiales bacterium | reverse complement strand
TTTGACTTTTGACATATTCTCTGAGAATTTCTGCTGGTACTGCGTTCATAACAAAACATCCTTTCAGTCTCGAATTTCTTGTTGCCATTCTTGACCAAAAGGATGTTTCTTACTCACTTTTACACAAAATTTTCTAAGGTCATGTAGTTGGGGTACGTCTTTTTTGTTGTGGACAATGAAAGGGCAAACGCCGTCAATGGTAAAGGTAAGGCTTTGGGGCAAGTCCTCCGCCCACTCCTTGTCATTGTTTCCGCGTACGATATAGGTCGTGCCATACTCTTGCAGCATCTCAACAATTGCAGGTGTGTTGATGTCTCCAGTGTGGATGATGCAGTCCGCCGCGGCCAACTCGGCCTTGACCTGCTCCCGCAGTAACCCGTGGGTATCAGATAGAATAGCAATGTGCGTCATAATGACCTCTTTGGTATGGATACAATACGGAATTTATTAAACAAACTGCACATCTCGATAAACGGGAGTTTTGAAGTCTGAACTGTACCCCAAAAAGCAGAGCAGTTTTATACTTTCTTCCGTGTCAAAAATATTCCAACGATTGCCCCTATAAGGATAATCGGCGCTAACCTGACAAACAGCCATTCAAATGCGTGAAAAGCTACTCCGACAACGGCGGTTTCAGGGTCACTATAATTCCAGCCTAAGTAAGGACTATTTAATGCTATTAAGACCGCAGAAATTGTTACTATGACCGCGCACAATGAGATAAGCAGCCAATGAAACGTTTTTCGTCTCGTGGTCTTCCTTTGTGCGAGTTGTAAGTTTATAATCTCCAGTTTTTCGGAAATCACTTTTAAGTCATCAACCTTCGACTCAATAACAGTTTCTCCAAGCAAAGTGCTTACAGATGTTTCAAGCGCCTCTGATATGGAAATCAACATATCAGCATCAGGAACTGACAATCCTTGCTCCCATTTAGAGATTGTTTGTCGCACTACATTCAGCTTGATAGCAAGCTCTTCTTGCGAAAGTCCTTTTGATTTTCTGATTGCTTTAATGTTTTCGTTTAACATTAGGGATGACCTCCTTTCTTTCAGTTGTTAGCACTATTGTATGAAGAACTGCCCGTTGCTACAAGCAACGCATATTAACATTCAAGTTTTATAGTCGTGGTATGCAATAAAAAGGCAAATCCCGATTTATCGAGCTTCGTCTAATTGCTAAACCGCGAATCTTTTTAACTAAAATAATATAGAAAGCCGCGCAGGGATAGCCTGCACGGCTTAGATACACCAAACAAATCATTCAAGAATTGGCGTAATTTCGCCACTTCCTCATTATACCAATAATTTCCGCATTTCTCAACAGAAACATCGTTTGGCAAAACACATTCCACTCTGGATTCCACTCACCATTCCACATGTAAAAACCTCGGTAGGGGGGTAGCTTGCTGGGACAAAAACAGAAAAAATATTTTCATTTCACTCAGATTCCACTTTTTTAGCAATGGCGTGGAAGAAAGCCGTCGGGTGAGGTCTTTAAATTCAAGCAAAAAGTACTAAAAAATACAAAAAGGCTTCAAATTACTATGATTTGAAGCCTTTTTGTTGGTGGAGATAAGCGGGATCGAACCGCTGACCTCTTGAATGCCATTCAAGCGCTCTCCCAGCTGAGCTATACCCCCAAATATTGGAAAGCTTGCATTAGACTTTCCGTAACTTTTAGTTTTATAAGCAGCTTTGCGGACAAACCTCTGTATAACAGTCATCGCGCATTTTATATCAAAAAATCAGCCGCAAGAAGTATATTAGCAGAAACGCGTCAAAATGTCAATGCCTTTATTCCTGTTAAAGGGCAATCAATCAAAATTTCTTGCGGCTATATGTGCTTGTTTCCCGTACTTTAAAATGTACGAGACCCATTAAAAACCTTTATCTCTGCCTATTTTCAGCTTGTTTTCCGTTCCGTTGCGCAATCTTTTTATGTTTTCGCGGTGTGCGAAAATAATAAGAAGAGCGCAAATTAATCCAAGCAGTCCCTCAAGTCCCGAGTATCCGAAAGCCCATATAGATATCGGCAAAAAGCAACTTGATATAATGGAACCGAGAGAAACATATTTGGTGAACACAACAATTACAATAAAAACCGCCCAGCATATAAGCCCTACCCGCCAGTCAATCATCCACGCCGCTATTCCTGCGCAAAGCACCGATTTACCGCCTTGAAAGCGGTAATACACAGGATATACATGCCCAAGCATGGCGCAAAAGGCTGCAAATATTTTCCCTATCATCGGGTATCCAAGAAGTCCAAGAAGCTTATATCCTATAAGTATCGACACTACGGTTTTAATCACGTCTACAAGGATTACTATAACGGCGCCTTTTACGCCGAACGTTCTGGCAAAATTTGTAAGCCCGGCATTCCCGCTGCCAAATTTGCGTATATCCTTGTTGAAAATATTCATAGACGCAATTATGGCTCCGTTAATTCCGCCGAGCATATAAGCTGCAACAGCTGTAATAGCAAGGTAAGCGGTCAGCTTCGTTATCATTCTTTATCGCCCTTCTGCTTGATTACCATGCGAATGGGCGTTCCCTCCAATCCGAAAACGCTTCTTATCTGATTCTCAAGATATCTTTGATACGAAAAATGGAAAAGCTCTCGGCTGTTTACGAAAACCACAAAATTAGGCGGTTTAATCCCCGTTTGTGTCATATAATATATTTTAAGCCTTTTCCCCTTGTCAGACGGCGGCTGTACTCTCGCCTGCGCATCGGCAAGTACGTTGTTCAGCATTCCTGTAGTAATCCGCATAGAGCTTTGGTTATTCACATAGTTTACCAGCTCAAATATCCGGTTTGTGCGCTGTCCCGTCTTTGCGGAAATAAAAAGCACTGGGGCATACGACATAAAGCTGAGATCTCTCAAAACTTCCGCGCGCATTTTGTCCATTGTCTTTGAATCTTTCTCTATAAGGTCCCATTTGTTGACAACTATAATGCTTGCTTTGCCTGCCTCATGCGCGAGTCCCGCAATTTTAGTATCCTGTTCCGTCACGCCCTCACGCGCGTCTATCATAATCAGACATACATCGGAACGTTCTATAGC
>JAAYWX010000426.1 GCA_012516225.1 Clostridiales bacterium | reverse complement strand
TGTGGCTATTACGGTTACGGGAAGATCGTTTAAAAAAGCAACACCGCTGACAACTGCTTTGTCATCTCCGAAAGCTCTGTCACCGTGAAGTTCAAAAAAATTGCCGAAGATATGCTCGATATAATCCAGACCGGTAGGCCTGCTGTTAGACCGCGCCAGTTTTACTTTATCAAAGGCTTCTTTGCTCATTGTTTGTTCCTCCGCCGTAAAGTTTAAGCAGGTTGGATATTATCCGCTTTTGCTCTTGCCGCGGCACTATAGCGTCAACAAAGCCGTGTTCTAAAAGAAATTCTGATTTTTGAAAATCCGGCGGCAGTTTTTTTCGTATCGTTTGTTCAATTACTCTTGCACCAGCAAAACCAATTGTGGCGCCGGGCTCGGCAAGGATGACATCCCCCTGCATTGCAAAACTCGCCGTTACTCCACCAGTAGTCGGATCGGTAAGGATTGCAAGATAAAAGAGTCCTTTATCGCTGTGTGTTTTAACTGCGCCGCTTGTTTTTGCCATTTGCATAAGTGAAAGTATGCCTTCCTGCATACGCGCCCCTCCGGAAACGGTATAACCAACTACGGGAAGGCACACTGAAGCGGCATATTCAAACAGGCGCGCGATTTTTTCGCCGACTGCAATACCCATGCTCCCCATCATAAAAAAGGGCTCCATAACAAACAAACAGCAGCGCTCTCCGCCTATATTCGCGGTTCCGCCTATTACTGCTTCCGCTTCGCCGCAAGAAGTTCTCGTAATTTCAAGTTTACTTTCGTATCCGGGAAACCCAAGCGCATCGCAAGAAACCACAGATTTGTACATTTCAGCGAATGTACCTCTGTCAGCTATAAATTTAATCCGCTGTCTTGCGTTCATACGGAAATGATAGCCGCAGGCACAGGTGTTTAAGTTAGCCCAAATATGGCTTATAGGGACCTGTTTCCGGCAGTTTGGGCATATTTCAGACGGCTCGTTTTCATCCGCAAGTACGGATGCGGGTTGCCGTCCGCCTTGTTCAAGCTCGTTTTTGGGCTTATGCAGGAAACGGACAAAGGACAAACGAAACACCTCACTTCTTGAAATAATCCAGATTATATGCTCCAGACATAAACTTCTCACTGCTTATGATCTTTATCTGTTCTTCTATATTGTTAGGCACCCCTTCTATGACAAGCTCACAAAGCGCAGCTTTCATTTTTCTTAAGGCTTCTTCGCGGCTTTGAGCATGCACAATCAGCTTGCCGAGCAAAGAATCATAGTACGGCGGGATTTGTATGCCAGCCATAAGGCAGGTGTCAAAACGTACAAAGGGGCCTCCCGGTATATGCAGAAAGCTGACTTTTCCGGGAGCGAGAGCGTTTATGCGACACTCGATGGAAGTTCCTTTGAAACTTATACTTTTCTGGTCAAAATTAAGTGGTATTCCCGCTGAAATCCGTATCTGCCATTTGACAAGGTCTATCCCCGTCAGCGCTTCGGTGACAGGATGCTCAACCTGAAGCCGGACGTTCATTTCCATAAAATAAAAATTCCCTGATT
>JAAYWX010000425.1 GCA_012516225.1 Clostridiales bacterium | reverse complement strand
GGATTATGCTGTTAATATCAACTTCGTCTTTATCCAGCAGACCTGTCAGAACGCCGTTGCGAAGAACCGCTATGCGATCAACGATTTGGACTACTTCATCCAGTCTGTGTGATATATAGATTACCGTATGCCCCTGCTCTGCCAGCCTCCGAAGCAAATTATGGAGTCGCTTGATGTCGGGAATCGTTAATGCGGTTGTTGGCTCGTCGAGTATCAGCAGGCTGCCATTTGCCGTGTACCCCTTGGCAATCTCAACCTGCTGTTGTTCCGCCACTGTCAGATCGCTGATCACCGTATTAGGGTCAATATTCAGCTCAAGCTTTTGAAGTATGGCCCTTGCCTCTTCATACATCCGCCGCCAGTCATTGAATCCATTCCGTTTAATCAGCTTGACTAAAAAAATGTTCTCAGTAACAGATAAGGTAGGGACTAAAGAAAATTCCTGATATACCGTCGCGATTCCATGTTGCTGCGCTACCTGAGGGGTGGTCAGCCGGACCTGCTTTCCTTGCTTATAAAAGCATCCTTCATCCGGCTGATATACACCCGAAAGGCACTTGATTAAAGTTGATTTTCCGCTGCCGTTTTCCCCCAGTAGCCCCAGTATTTCACCTTTATATATGTTCAATGTTATCCGGCTCAGCGCTTTTACACCCGGAAAAGTTTTGGTTATATTCTCCAATCTCCAAAAAACTTCTGACGACAAAGTTTACTCTCCTTTCAGTGGCAGCGCCTGCCATCTGGTTTATTGGAATGCGGTGAACAAGGATGTAGTATCGTGCATAAACTTATTTATGCACGATACAATATGAAACGAATCAAAGGATGGGACTACGCTGCTTTATGCATTCTGATAGGCACCTGATGAATAAGTCAGTTCATAGCTGTGACTGTACACTTCAAAAATGATGCCAAATGGATCTTCCACATAACACATCCGATACGGTTTCTGGCCTTTATAGTAGTACCGGACGGGCATTCTCTGTTTGCCGCCGTGTTCCACAATTTTTGCAACCAACCCTTCCAGATCCGGATCTTTCACGCAGAAGTGGAAAAGACCGGTTCTCCAATACTTGAACTCTTTCTCTACCGGCTCATTGTTGGGGAATTCAAACAGTTCAACACCAATTCCGTCGCCGGTAGACATGTGCGCAATACGGAATTTAGTCCAATTGTCGCCGAACACATCGTTGCACATCACACCAATGTCGGAATCATCCTTTTCGATGAGCGCCGGTTCCATGATCACATACCAGCCCATTACCTCTGAGTAAAACTTTACGGCTGCATCCAGATCCGGGACGGAAAGTCCTACATGAGAAAACGCTCTTGGATAAGTCATCCTGTAATCCTCCTATATATTATTATTAATTCTGGGGTGAGCAGGCTTCTTCCGCCTTGCCCTGAGTTTCATTTTTCCCCTGCTCTTCAATGCAGTTGATGGTGGCTTCAATATGACGCGTCATCAAAAGGGATGCCATCTCCGCATCATTGTTATCAATAGCCCGAATAATATCGCGGTGATATTTGAGCCCGATTTCCGGACCTATTTTCAGGTTTATCAATTCTTGCGATGTCACCAGCACACCTGTAAGCATCTCGTTAATAGAAATAACCAACTGATTTTTCGTTCCTTTTGCAATAATCCGATGGAATTCATAATCGGCTGTATAGAATTCCTTGTTGTCGTTGATGTGATTTTTCATCTTCTCGTATGTCTTTTTGAGTTCATCAACATCCTCATCGCTGTGATGCTTCATGAACTCGATGACGTTGCCTGGCTC
>JAAYWX010000424.1 GCA_012516225.1 Clostridiales bacterium | reverse complement strand
GCTTTTGAAAAAGTATCCCTATGAGATCTCCGGCGGGCAGAAGCAGCGCGCTGCGGTGGCCAGAGCCATTATCACCGACCCCAAACTGATTTTGGCCGACGAACCCACGGGCGCGCTGGATTCCAAGGCCACCGACGAGCTTTTGCGGCTGTTTAGCGCTATCAACGCTAATGGTCACACTATATTGATGGTTACCCATTCCGTTAAAGCCGCCAGTCATGCGGGCAGAGTTTTGTTTATCAAAGACGGCGAGGTCTTTCATCAGATTTATCGTGGTGACAGTAGCAACGAAGAGCTTTATCAGAAGATTTCGGATACGCTGACCATCCTCGCAACAGGCGGTGAGCAGAAATGAAACTGGGCTTCTATCCAAAACTGGCATGGGAAGGTATACGCAAAAACAAGCGGCTCTACCTGCCCTATCTGCTTACCGGCACCGTTATGGTGATGATGTATTACATTATGTCCTTTCTATCGGAAACAGAACTTTTAAAACACATACGGGGCGGCAGCATTCTTCGCAGCATGCTGCCCCTTGGCAGCTGGATTGTTGCGGTTTTTGCGTTGATTTTCCTGTTTTACAGCAACTCATTTCTGCTACGCCAGAGAAACCGGGAGTTTGGCCTATACAACATTCTCGGTATGGATAAAAGAAATCTGGCACACATTGTGTTCTGGGAGACGCTGATATCCGGCGGCTGTACACTGGCCTGCGGCCTTGTGCTGGGCCTGGCCTTCTCAAAGCTCGCAGAAACCGGTATGCTGAACATCTTAAACGCACAGATTGACTTTACCCTTCGGGCGGACTTCCTGTCGGTGGGAAAAACCGTTGTGATATTTGCTTTAATCTACGCCCTGCTGCTTCTGAAAGCCCTTCTCAATGTGAGGCTACGCAATCCAGTTGCCCTGCTAAACAGCAGCAATGTGGGCGAGAAACCGCCGAAAACCAACTGGCTGTTTGCCGCCTTGGGTGTGGTGATCCTTGCCGGCGCTTATTATATCGCCGTGTCCATTCATCACCCGGTGGAGGCGATCGTCTGGTTCTTTATCGCAGTGCTGATGGTAATTGTCGCAACCTACCTGCTGTTTATTTCCGGAAGCGTGGCGCTTTGCCGCCTATTGCAAAAAAACAAGCGCTATTACTATCGTCCCAACCATTTTGTATCCGTCTCATCCATGGTCTACAGAATGAAGCGTAATGGAGCGGGACTGGCATCTATCTGCATTCTGCTGACTATGGTTTTGGTGATGCTCAGCTCCACCCTGAGTCTGTATATAGGTGCGGAGGATACCCTCAATCAGCGTTACCCCTATGACATCTCGCTTCATCTCTCAATTCCGTCCATCGATCAATGGAATGAGGAAACCTTTGCCAGTTTACGCACTTCCATTCAGGAAAAAGTCCCGAATCAGAAGAACATTCAGGAGTTCTCCTTTGGTGAGGCCGCAGGCGTATTTACGAATAACGGCATTGATATCGACCCTCAGGCTTTTTCGAAATACTCCCTGTCAAGCGCTGGGATGGTGGGATACGTCTATGTCGTTTCTCTGGACGACTACAACCGCATTATGGGCCTTAACGAAACGCTGCAGCCCGGCGAATGTTTCCTGTATCTTGAGCGTTGGGCGTTTTCAGGCGATTCTTTCTCTCTGGGTGGGGGGCAAAACCTGAAGGTTAAAGCGGTGCTGGACGATATGTTCAAAATTGTAAGTTTCGGTGTTTCTGGTGTTCCGTACGCGGTACTGGTAACAAGTGAAACGTATACATTGTTGAATGCGTTTTTGACGAGGTCTGATGAGTATAATCAGCCCCTTGTGAGTCTATACTGGTTCTATTGCTTTGATATGGAAGGCGGCAAAGATGCCCAGATTGAAGCTTACGAGAAGCTGAACCGAGAAATGGACGATATCGCCATCCGGAATCCGGACGGAGGTTACAGCTACACTCTTGAAGGCAGGGAGTACGTTAGGGACGAGTTTTACGGTTTATACGGTGGCCTGTTTTTTGTAGGCATTCTTCTGAGCATCGTTTTCCTGTTTGCCGCGGTTTTGATTATCTATTACAAACAGATCAACGAAGGCTATGAAGATCAGAAGCGATTTGAGATCATGCAGAAAGTGGGCATGACAAAAAAGGATATTCGCAAGTCTATTAATTCCCAGATCTTAACCGTATTTTTTGCGCCCATTGTTTTTGCCGGTCTTCATCTTGGATTTGCATTCCCTGCCATTTGGAAGCTGTTGCAGCTCTTCGGATTTAGCAATCTGCTCTTGATGATAATCGTAACGGTCAGCTTTTTCTTTGTTTTCGGCATCTGCTACACGTTCGTTTATAAGCTGACTGCAAATGCCTATTACCACATTGTCAGTGGCGTAAAAGAGTAAAGCTCTGCATGGGTATAACAAAGAAAGCCTTGAAAACTTCGCATTTTCAAGGCTTTCCCAATTTTAGACCGCTTAAGCAAACCTTGCATATTATACAAGGTATCCCCAAAGATACTTTATAACGGAATCAAAAAGGAGTCGTTCTATGGGTAGTTCTTACCTGTGTGGGTTAAGCGGCACTGCTGTTACAGCCTGCGACCCGTGGTATAACGTGGACAAACAAGGTTTCAATCAGTCGATCAGAACTATCCACTTGTTATAAATTATTGCCGAACGGCAAGAGATGTGTCCAATGCCGTGATTTGGGTAAGACGGAACGGCGTTAAGTTACGAATTCTAAACAGCGGGCATAACTACGAGGGATACTCCAATGGAAACTGCGTTCTCGTCATTGATGTCAGTGAAATGACGGGAATAGCCTTCGATGCGTGGTCAAATACCGTGCAGGTGCAAGGTGGCGTGACAAACACAAGCAATTATATTAGTGCAAACGAATAGGCGGCTTACAGAATTTACAATTCCGATGCTTACGGTCTTTCCATGCTCGTAAGGGGGATTTTCTATGGAGAGCCGGACGAGGCGGCTGATCAGGTTCGCAGTTTTTTAAGCATACGGGGAGTCGTTTCAAATATCGATTATATGACCTTTTTAGAATCTGGCCGACCTCTTAGAATGTGCATAGTTTTAGAGTTAGAAAAGATATAGTAAAATGACTCTAAAGGAAGGTGCAGAAAATGAGAAAGGTAAATTACACGACGGAACAACGTTGTTGTAAAGCTACCAGAAGTTGAGGTGATCTGCATTCAAGGCAGGATGATAGGAGAAGCGGTTCACCAGATGGTGTAACGAGCGAACCTATTATCATTGGAGACGCAAATACGGTGAGATGAGCACATCGGATGCTCCAAAGAACTGGCTTGTAACTATTAGTCGATATGGCTGTCGGAGAATTGCCGCACTTTTGCAAGCCGAAGGCATGTATGGAGCTATAATTTTGCAGAGGACAGGATCAGCAACGGACGTAAAATCCGCTGCCCCCCGACTGTTCTTAAGCTGGCCTAAAGCAGCGTATTTTTAACTCTATTCTTGTGTACAAAATTGGGGGGGAGCAAGCGGATACTTTTTAAGTATCTTTGCAGTTTGTTTTTCGATTGAGTTGTCATCTCCGGTTTGCGTTTTGGTTGATACGCGAACATAGCCGTAAACCGCAAAATTGCCTTCTTTCCATTTCTTGATTGCTCAATTACCCATAAAAAATCACGCCATGTTTCCAGCATATTGGAGTGATTGTATTATTATAGGATATCTCGTTGATTCCAGATACGGAATTAAGGGGGCTATTGCTATAGCGAATATAAAAATGTGCTTTCTGAGAAAAAGGCGGAGAATCACCGAATTGCAATTCTCCATAACTTTAAAACACAGTTGTCATAGGTTTATTATTCAACAGTGTATTGTTGTTAACCTATCATCAAGAGCAAGATTAGAAAAAATTCTTGAAATACGTTAGTAAAACGGTCCTCTTTCAGAAAATCAGAGTCTAAAGTTTGCTCCGGATACAGTGTACGCCGTAAAAGTTTTAATTCTTTATTAAGTAACTGAATACCTTTAACATCGCTGGTTTCTGTCATGGTCAAGCGTTTTTGTAACGCCATTATCTAATTTAGTCTAAGGCAAATCTCTTTTCAAACGGAGTCAGATAATAGTTGTATGAGTGCGGGCATATCTGGTTGTACCAAAGATATGCATACTCCGCTATTGCATAGTCCAGCTCCGCATCTGTATTAAAATCAAAACGGCTAATCAGTTCTGCCTTAAGGCTGCTAAAATAACGTTCCATCGGCACATTGTCGTACGGACATCCGGCATGGCTCATACTCTTCCCCTGCACGGGGGTTATTCTTAAAAGTATTAATTCTGTATTATATTGGAATAAGCGTTTTTAATAAATATAAAATCGTAAAAATATGTAGAAAACAGTAACCTCATAGCCCATACAAAAAATATTTACAGTCCCTTATGATAAATCATAGGGGGCATTTTTGTTAGCATTTTTGTTTTCAAAATGCTAACGGAAGGTATTTTATTCAACAACATTTTATAATATTTGAAAGAGCTTAAAATCCCGCAAAGCATTGAAAATACTAAGAAAAAAGAAAAATCCCGTAACCGCAAAGGCTACGGGATTTGACGTGTTTTGGTGGAGATGGGGGGAGTTGAACCCCCGTCCGAAAGCACTTTAACAGGAACTTCTCCGGGCGCAGACGGTTATTTCGGCAAACTAAATTGCCTGTTCCCTTCACTCAAGGCAAACCGTCATGCCTTAAGGTCAGGTAGCTTCATTATTCATGGTGTACTCAAAGCTTTGCACACTCACGGACGCTGCTAATCGACGCCCTGCACCCGGACCGCAGCGCTTCCGGGGAGAACGGGCAGCCTTATGCGGCTACCAGGTCTAAAGAATCGTTGTTCTTTAATTTATAGTTGCCCATTTTAAGGATGTTAGGCTCATCCGCCCGCTATTCCTGCCTCCATACCCCCGTCGAAACCGGTACATCCCCATATAGGGCACCCTTCGCGGGCGCTTAGTTAAAAGTATGTCAGGCATACAAATATACTATCAAAGTAAAGACGAAAATGTATAAATTTTGTTCCCGTCTTAAGATTTAACTGGTTCAGGATAATCTTTTCCAAACGTTTCTACAGTTACTTTTTTCATGCGCTGAGGCTTTATAGGCCTGTCGTTCATGTCACAGTCTGTTTCAGCAATGGCATCTACAACGTCCATCCCTACGGTAACCTTGCCGAAAGCGGCATACTGCCCATCAAGATGAGAGGCGGTTTTATGCATGATAAAAAACTGGCTTCCGGCTGAATCAGGCATCATGGTGCGCGCCATTGACAGCACTCCCGGTTCATGTTTCAAATTGTTTTTGAAACCGTTTGCCGTAAATTCTCCCTTAATTGAATATCCCGGACCTCCCATACCAGTTCCCTGAGGGTCGCCGCCCTGAATCATAAAACCGTTTATCACACGATGGAAAATTACTCCATCATAAAAACCTTTTCTGACAAGGGATATAAAATTGTTGACGGTATTCGGCGCAATTTCCGGATAGAGCTCCGCCTGTATTATTCCGCCATTTTCCATTTCAATAGTCACAATCGGATTTGACATATGTTGTTGTCCTTTCATCTTTGCGGTTGCAGAGTATTAAACACTACTCCCGTTCTTTAATCGCCCGCTCTATTTCACGAGCAGCACCACGCTTTGCCTCACTTTCCCGCTTGTCATGCAGCTTTTTCCCTTTGCATAAGCCAATTTCAAGTTTAACCCGGCTGTCTTTAAAGTATACCGAAAGCGGAATAAGCGTTAGTCCTTCCTGCTGAACTTTTGCCGCAAGCTTCCTTATTTCTCTCTTGTGCATGAGAAGCCTGCGCGGACGAACAGGATCGCGGTTAAATATGTTACCTTTCTCGTATGGGCTTATGTGCATAGAACGAACAAATATCTCTCCGTTCTTTATTGTGCAGAAAGAGTCCTTCAAATTCAGCGTTCCCGCACGGATGGACTTGACTTCTGTGCCGCAAAGCTCTATGCCCGCTTCATAACGCTCAAGAATGAAATAATCATGATAGGCCTTCCTATTCTGAGCGGCCACCTTTATCCCTGTTGCTTTGGGCGACATCCAAGTCCCTCCTTTTTCCGGCTACACCATTCCGCACATACGCTTGCAGACATATTATAGCACAAATGTCAATAGCGCAGACTCTTTATTTCACCCAAAACATACGCATTAAAAACTGATTATTCTGAAAACCATGCAAGAAAATCCGGAATGAATACTTTTATGGGCCTTGCAAAAACCAGATTGCTTTTTTTATATGTAAATTCCTCTATTTCAATTGAACTCCACTGTTCAAAACCTTTTACTTCGAGCACCGACCGGACTATCACCTGAGCTTTCTCTCTGTCCTTTATCGCTCCGTTTTCATATTCAAAAACAATCAGTCCGGGCGTTGCCACGTGAATTTTCATTAATCTCCCTGCTTTCAGTTGTTATAAAATAAATTAGGGCATTTGCCCAAAAACATTTTACTCCGAGTTATCGCATTTAGCCAGTTAAAATAACTGGAAATCGGGAAAGCCGTATGCTATAATACGAAATATTGGTATGTAATATTGTAAAATAATGAAATATGGCGATTTTAGGTCCCGTATAAACGGAGGTTTTTATTGATGGATTATACAGAAACTCTTGTTCGCCACATAAATGGCTATAATGGGCTTATTATAAATACAACGCTTGACAGAGTTGTTCTTCAAAACGGTGAGCATACTCTGCGTGAAGTAGTTATACATCCCGGAGGAGTAACGGTTATTCCTGTAGATGATGAGGGATATGTTTACTGTGTACGCCAATTCCGCTATCCGATGCAGGAGCATCTTTTGGAGGTTCCCGCTGGCAAGCTTGAACATGGAGAAGACCCTCTTCAATGTGCAATCCGCGAGCTTTCCGAAGAAACCGGTATAAGTGCAAGCGAGTACATCTATCTCGGAAAAGTATACCCTTCTCCCGGCTTCTGCAGGGAAGTCCTTTATATCTATATGGCCAGAGGCCTTATTTTCGGAACTCCCCACCCTGACAAAAACGAGTTTCTCGACATCGAAAAAATACATATCGACGAACTTGTCAGGCTTGTAATGGATAACGAAATTACAGATGCAAAAACAGTTATTGCAGTGCTGAAAGCAAAAAACATTCTTTCCAAGCAAAAATAACTATACGGATAAAAAACCAAAGAAAGGAAGTGCATTTATGCCCAGAACAGTCCTTATAGTTGACGATGAGAAATCAATTGTCGATATTCTTAAATTCAATCTCGAAAAATCCGATTACAGCACAATATGTGCATACGACGGACAAGAAGGGCTGCGGCTTGCACGGGAAAAAAATCCCGATTTAATTCTTTTGGACGTAATGCTTCCTTATATTGACGGGTTTGAGGTTTGCAAAATACTGCGCTCCGAGGGCATCAACATTCCCATAATTATGATAACGGCCCGAGAGGAGGAAACGGATAAAGTTTTCGGCCTTGAGCTTGGCGCGGACGATTATATTACAAAACCCTTTTCAATACGAGAGCTTTTGGCACGCGTCAAAGCTAATATGCGCAGAGGCTCAGCTTCCGAAACTCCGGTTTCCGAAACATCCGGAGAAGCCATAAGGTTCAAGGATATAGTAATTGATTTTGACCGGCATACCGTTTTCAAGAATGGGAAAGACTTGGAACTTACTCAGCGGGAATATGAGCTTATCAAGTTTCTTGCATTATCTCCGGGCAAGGTCATCTCCCGCGAGGAACTTATGCGGGAGGTTTGGCAGTACGATTACTATGGAGATTTGAGGGCAGTGGATGTCGCTGTGCGCCGTCTGCGCGAAAAACTTGAGGATAATCCCGCGGAGCCCGTTTATGTTATGACAAAGCGTGGTGCCGGGTACTTTTTCAGCGAAGAATAACTTACATTTTATATTGTCTTATTGCCGGCAAGGCGCGAAAACGCGTTTGCAGAGGCGGGGGAGTCGGATGAATAAAAGCCTTTATACAAAACTGGTACTGGTAATGCTGCTGCTTATCATTTCGCTTATGTCAGTCGTCGGCGCTTTTTTAATGAACGAGATTCGTGCATTTTATCTTGAAGACTTTTATAAAAAGATGAAAACTGTTTTCGAAACTCCCGAACTTGCGGAAGATTTATATTCAGCCGCCAACGACAGCAGCGCTCCGTCAAAAATGGCAGGAATACTTAAGGCTTATTCGGGTCAACTCGGCATAGATTCCCGTTCACGCAATTATTATATACTTTCCGGAGAAACGGGGGCAATTCTCGCCGGATCCGGCACCGAAACGGCAAGCCTTGCGATTACGCCCAACATTCTCGCCGCAATAGGCGGAAACACAGGCGATGTCAGTGACAGGAGCGCCTCATATATGGATGTTGCGCTTCCGTTTAAAGGCTCATCCGGAAGTTATATTGTATATATAAAAGATAATAAATCGGCTGTTCGGGAGCTGAGTTCCGTCCTTTTTGGAATTATAGCGGAAGCGCTCCTTGTAGGGCTTATAATCTCCGTCCTGCTGAGCCTTCTCCTTGCCAAGGCAATGGTTACTCCGATTGTCAGCCTTACGAAAGCTGCGGAACGTGTAGCCGCCGGCGACTTTTCATCCAAACCAGTTTCCGATGCCCAAGATGAAATAGGCGTGCTTACACGGACATTCGGAAGTATGGCTTCGCAGCTTGAGAAAACTCTGGATGACCTAAAAAAATCTGAAGCAATGCGCAGAGAGTTCGTTGCAAATGTTTCACATGAGTTACGCACGCCCATTACAAGCATAAGAAGCTATGCCGAAACTTTATATGACAGTACGGATATGCCTGAGGATATGGAGAAAGAATTTCTCGGCGTCATAGTGAAAGAAAGCGACCGTATGACCAAAATCGTACAGGATCTTCTTATGCTATCCAAGTTTGATGCGGGAAGCATTGAATTCACCTTTGAGCGCTTCTCTTTTGAGCAGTCCGTACGCGACGTTTACAACGCGATGCTCCTTGAAGCACAGAAGCACAACCACAGTTTCAAAGTCGAGTTCAGAACGCCAATACCCTGCATTGTAGGCGACAGGGCGAGGATTGAACAGGTTATGATAAACATGGTTTCAAACGCAATAAAGTACACTCGCGACGGAGGCCGCATTGAAATAACAGCAGGTCAGAAAGAAGATATGGTTTGGGTAAGTGTACGAGACAACGGAATAGGGATACCGCGGAATGACGTTGACAAGGTGTTTGACCGTTTCTACCGGGTTGATAAGGCCCGAAGCCGCGAATCGGGCGGCACCGGCCTTGGACTTTCCATAGCCAAAGAGATCGTAAGCAGGCATAACGGCAGAATAGAACTGACAAGCAAACCAGGAAAAGGGACGATTATAACAATGTCGCTCCCGTTGGAGGGACCAGTCAATGAAGGATAAATCACGCTTTGTTGACTCGGCAAAAAACATCCTTATACTGTTGCTGCTCATTTCTGCTGTTTTTCTCTTCTTTAAGGCGGTATTATATGAACCGGACAGTATATTTGCCGATTTTTTTCCCCGCTTTTCCGATAACAGAGAAATCGTTCAGCCGGATGCTGGACAAACATCAGAAACCATACTTGCTGCAAAACCTGTATATGTTCTTGTCACGACCGAGGACGGATCCCATTATGCGGTAAAATACTCTTCTCAGGACAGGGAAAAAATGCTTTCTCAGTTTTCCTCGGCTCTTGGAGAGGCGCTCGGTTCGTCAAGCAGTCCTGCTGAAATTTCGCTCGCAAAATGGCAGCAGGCTCTCGGCGGAAGCGGAGTGTTTTTTGACTATCTGTATCCTCAACCGCTTTGGGTAATAGCGATATCGCTCGGCACCGATGTTAAAGGCATAGCTTCCTCCGACTCCGCAAGGAGGCTGTTTCTCGGAAACGAAAATGGAAACCTTATGTTATACTATATCAGTGCAGTCAGCGGGAAAATTTTTCGCTGCGAAACGGCGCTGAGTTTTTCCACGCTTGCATCAAAAATCTCCGAGTATCCTATGGGCAATGCGAAATTTGCTTTTGAACTCGGAGGTGCTTATGAAAACCTTGACCCGTTTTTCATTTTTTCCGGGGAAACCTGTGATCTGCGCGCTGCCGGAGTTTCAAATCCTCTGCACGGCGATTACTCCAAATCGGCTCTTTTAAATGTTTTTGGAATAAATATACGCGCCGCTTCCGAATATTCCGAGGCTGATGGTTCCATTGTATATGTTGAAGGGGAAAAAAGCCTCAGAATAGAAAGTTCCGGCAGAGTTTTGTTCAATGTTACGGGGAAAAGTGGAATACCTGTACGGCATTCCTCTGAAAATCTTACAATAAATGACTGCCTCTCCGCCTGTTCGGAAATTGTAAGGACAAGCGTGGGCGGCATATGCGGGGATGCGGAACTGGGAATTGCGGATATAGACAGTTCTAAATTCCCATCGGAAATTTCTGTAAACTTCCAATATTTTTTGGATGGTCTTCCCGTAATACTTCCTAACGGCAGCTATGCGGCCAGCTTTAGTGTGGATAGCGGTTTCATTAAAAGAGCGGAGTTTTATTTCCGCCAGTATTCACTTTCCGGGGATGCTCTCGTTGCTTTGCCTGAAAAGCAAGCCGCCGCCATTGTTATGGCAAGTGGGGGAGAACCGGTTTTGGTCTATGAGGATAAGGCCGACAGTGTCTCATACTCTTGGATTGTCAAATGATTGCGATTGGAGTTTCATGTGGATAAGGCGAGAGTTAAAAATTTCATAATATGTATTCTTTTTCTTGTTAATGCTTTCCTGTTGGTTATAGTTTTGGAAAGCTACGGTGAGGAGCGGCGAGCGTATTTATACCGCAGGGAAGCGCTTGAAAAAGTTCTTGAAGATAACGGAATTTCACTAAATTCCGAAATTAAGCTTCCGGAAAAAATCCCGCCTCAGATTTCTCTTAAAAGGGACATGAAAAACGAGCTTGACGAGATAAGCGCCCTGATAGGGGAATGTAAGGC
>JAAYWX010000423.1 GCA_012516225.1 Clostridiales bacterium | reverse complement strand
TTTTAACTCTTTTTATTTGAAAACCATCCAATAATAGGCTATAATACAAAAATACTTTATGTAATTTTTTGGAACGTTATGTAAAACTTTGTTTGCTGAGTAAAATTTAGTCTGACGGGGGAGCTGTTTTTATGAGCAAAACCGGTCTTTGGACCAAAAATTTTACAATCATTACCATCGGTAGTGCGGTTTCTATACTCGGAAATGCGGTCAGCGCTTTTGCCATAGGGCTTCTTGCCCTTGACAAAACCAATTCCGTTTTTCTTTATGCACTGTTTCTTTCCGCCAACAACCTGCCGAAAATAATACTTCCGCTTATCGCCGGGCCTTATCTGGACAAGCGGTCAAGGCGCAAAACAGTATACGCGCTTGACTTTATTTCTGCGGGGATATTTTTTGTTATGTACGCAATAACGCAAGGCGGCTTTTTCAGTTATCCCATATATCTCGTACTTACATTTATTATAGGCTGCATAGAGAGCGTCTATATGGTGGCATACGACAGTTTTTTCCCGATGCTCGTTTCGGAAGGCGACTTTACGAAAGCCTATTCGGTTTCCAGCCTTTTGTATCCGCTCGCAATAATGATGACCCCGGTTGCCGCTTTTATATACAAAAAATTAGGTCTGCCTCCTTTGTTTTTGTTCAATGCAATTTCTTTCCTTATCGCAGCGATATGCGAAACACAGATAAAAATTGACGAAAGCCACATACGGGAAGGCGGCGGGCGCTTTTCTTTTAAAGTTTTTGCCGAAGAATTTGGAAAAGGATATTCCTACATAAAATCTGAAAAGGGACTTCTGCTGATAACCGCTTACTTTTTTATAAATACTTTCGCAAGTTTCGGCGCGGATACTCTGTGGATACCCTATTTCAAATCCGTACCCGCCCTTGGGATAATGGCATATTCCTATGTTGCCTCAATCAATGTCGCAGGGCGGCTTGTCGGCGGAGGGCTGCAGTATAAGATAAAATATCCTCCTCAAAAGAAATTTGCAATTGCCACAACAGTTTACATTGCTGTAAGCCTTATTGACGGAGGAGTGCTGTTTGCACCATATTTCCTAATGCTTATCCTATTTTTTGCTGACGGCATTCTTTCTGCGACATCCTACAACATACGTCTTTCGACAACTCAAAGCTATGTCCCGGAAGAATACAGAGGCCGCTTTAACGGCTGTTTCCAGATGGTTTGCAATACCGGCATTATTCTTGGAGAACTGACCGCCGGTGCGCTGGCCGAACATTTCCCGTACCGGACAATAATAGTCGGGCTAATGGCGCTTAATATCATTGGAACCTTTGCCCTTATGTACAAAGGTCGCCGCCATGTGGAGCTTGTTTACAACCGCGATGTGTGATATATTGAAGAAAATGGATCGGACGCACTGCCTGAAACTTTGGGCAATGCGTCCGCTTCCTGTTAGCAAAATTTATTCTTGACGGAATCCTAATAAAAGGGTACTCTTAATAAGAGTAAATTGTCAATTTAAATCAGAAAAGCTGCGTCTTCGAAAGGATGAACAAAATGAAAACATTACTTTTGGGCAACGAAGCCGTTGCGCGCGGACTCTATGAGGCGGGCTGCCGTTTCGTTTCCGCGTATCCCGGTACTCCTTCAACCGAGATTACCGAAGCGGCCGCTAAATATGATGAGCTATATGCTGAATGGGCTCCGAATGAAAAAGTCGCCGCCGAAGCTGCTATAGGCGCTTCAATCGGTGGAGCGCGCTCCTTTTGCGCGATGAAACATGTTGGCCTCAACGTTGCTGCCGATCCTCTGTTCACTGTTTCCTATACGGGTGTAAACGGTGGCCTGGTGCTGGCGGTGGCCGATGATCAGGGTATGCACTCATCCCAGAATGAACAGGATTCGCGCCACTATGCTATAGCCGCGAAACTGCCCATGCTTGAACCTTCCGATAGTGCGGAATGCCTGGAGTTTTCCAAGCTGGCTTTTGATATTTCGGAAGAGTACGATACCCCGGTTATGCTGCGTACCTGCACAAGGGTTGCCCATTCTCAAAGCATAGTTGAGCTTGGTAGCCGTGTCGAACGCGAACTGAAGCCTTATGCAAAAGCCCCATCAAAATACGTTATGATGCCGGGCAATGCCAAAATCCGTCATCCTATTGTAGAAGAACGTATGCAGAAGCTGGTGCGGTTTGCTGAAACAAGTCCGATAAACCGGATCGAAATGGGCGACACATCGGTCGGCTATGTCACGGCAGGCATATGCTATCAATATCTGCGCGAATGTTTTCCCTCCGCAAGCATACTGAAGCTCGGTATGGTCAATCCCCTTCCGATTGAACTTATCCGCAGCTTTTCCGAAAAGGTGGATAAGCTTATAGTTGTTGAAGAGCTTGACCCGGTAATAGAAACTCAAATTCGCGCCTGTGGCATAAAAGTTGACGGCGGTAAAGACATATTCGGTTACTGCGGCGAGCTTTCTCAGAACAAGATACTTAAAGCCCTTGGTATGGACACTCCCTCATTTGCCGATTTCGGTGAACCGCTCCCGCCGCGTCCTCCCACGCTCTGCCCCGGCTGTCCCCACAGAGGACTTTTCTATACGCTCGGAAAAATGGGGGTCATGGTATCGGGTGATATAGGATGCTATACTCTCGGATCTCTGCCCCCTCTCTCGGCCATGGATACAACCGTCTGCATGGGTGCCTCAGTTTCGGGCCTGCACGGATTTAACACCGTCCGCGGCTCCGAAAGCGCCAAAAAATCCGTAGCAGTGATCGGCGACAGCACTTTCATCCACAGCGGCATTACAGGCCTTATAGACATAGTATATAACAAAGGCATCAGCACCGTTATAATACTTGACAACTCAATAACCGGAATGACAGGGCATCAGGACAATCCTACGACAGGAAAAACACTCAAGGGAGAACCTGCTCCCGTAGTTTCCCTTGAAAAGCTGTGTGAAGCGGTTGGAGTAAGGCGTGTGCGTGTCTGTGACCCTTATGCGCTCGGTGAACTTAGAGCCGCTGTTGAAGAAGAACTGAATGCCGCTGAACCTTCCGTAATAATTGCAAGACGTCCATGCATATTGCTTCCTTCAGCAAAAATCTCTCCTGCGCTTTTTGTAGATCCCGAAAAGTGCAAGGGTTGTCGGCAGTGCATGACAATAGGCTGCCCCGCCGTCAGTTTCTCGGATAAAAAAGCGTCCATCGACTCAACGCTCTGCGTCGGCTGTGAGCTTTGCACCCAGATGTGCAAGTTTGACGCTATCCTCAAAAAGGAGGTAGAATAAGATGAGCGAAACCAAAGGAATTATGATTGTCGGTGTCGGCGGGCAGGGAACCCTTCTTGCCTCTCGCATACTCGGACACGTTCTTATGCGCCGAGGCTATGATGTAAAGATGTCTGAAGTACATGGCATGTCCCAGCGTGGTGGCAGTGTTGTTACTTATGTGAAATTCGGCGAAAAAGTATATTCGCCGCTGGTAGACCTCGGAGAGGCTGACTACATACTCGCTTTTGAGCGCCTTGAAGCCGCACGCTGGCTCTCCTATCTGAAGGAAGGCGGCACTCTCATATTGAATGACCGCAGAATAAACCCTATGCCCGTTATCACAGGCGCAATGGAGTATCCCTCAGACATTGTTGAAAAAATAAGCGCTAAAGGAGCCAGAATAATCTCGGGCGACGCACTTTCTCTTGCAATTGAAGCCGGGAGCGCCAAAGCCGTAAATGTGGTAATGATAGGTATTTTATCCGTTCTCTCTGATTTTCCTGAGAATGAATGGCAGGAAGCTATCGCGGCCTGCGTAAAGCCAAAATTTCTTGAACTTAATAAAAAAGCTTTTTCACTTGGCCGTGAATTTGCGCTTAAAATCCTTAAATCTTAAATCTTAAATAATCTCTGCATTTTGCCGCTGGAAAGAACAGTCCGCAATTGTGCCTGTTCTTTCCGCAGTTTCCCTGAAAGGAGCCGCCTTATGCCGGGACACCTAAGAGAAGTCAATATTAAGGCTGATATGCCTACGGTTTCGGACGCTATAAAGCGCGTAACCTACAGCATACGCAGCGGCAGCGAACTCGGTTTCTCCGCCGTCAAGATAATTCACGGGTACGGTTCAACCGGCAAAGGCGGCAAAATACGCACCGAAACAAGGCACTATCTTCAGCAGCAAAAAGAGAAGCGCCTTATAAAAGATTACATCCCCGGAGAAAGCTTTTCAATATTCAATGAGGCGACAAGAAAAGCTTTTTCTGTCTGTGATGAACTCCGATATGACAGCGATCTGGACAGGAGCAACAATGGCATAACCATAGTTATACTGTAATATACTGGTATAGATAAATTCCGTCATTAAATCTCAAAAAACTATTAACAAAAATATTGACAACTTAGCTTATAAGTGTTATTATGCTATGGCTGACCCATAATTGCGGGCGTAGTGCAATGGTAGAACACCAGCCTTCCAAGCTGGATACGTGGGTTCGATTCCCATCGCCCGCTCCAAGTTTTTGCCTGTGTGTTTCTGATTTTGTATGCGCCAGTAGCTCAGGTGGATAGAGCAACTGCCTTCTAAGCAGTAGGTCAGGGGTTCGAATCCCTTCTGGCGTACCAATAATATATACAGCAGGATGTATAAGTTTGTTTACCGGTTGAATTTATATGGTGGGTGTAGCTCAGTTGGTTAGAGCACCGGATTGTGGTTCCGGGTGTCGAGGGTTCGAGTCCCTTTACCCACCCCATAATAAAAAATCGGTATTTGGCTTTTACTTTGCTTGAATCCACGATGGGATATGGTGTAATGGTAACACACTAGACTTTGACTCTGGTATTGTAGGTTCGAGCCCTGCTATCCCAGCCATTTTTATTAATACTTATGATTCAGTAGCTCAGTAGGCAGAGCACCTGCCTTTTAAGCAGGGTGTCGGGGGTTCGAATCCCCCCTGAGTCACCAAATATAGCGAATACTAAATCTTTGTTAGCATTTTTAGCGTTCGCATACATCCGCAAACTGCACACGCCCAAGAGAATGGATCTCCGCTCTCTTGGGCGTGTGCAGTTTTATAGAAAGTAAAGGCTTGCAAATACATTGCCCCTGTCAGGCGAAAGCAGTACCCATATCCAAAATTATTCTCAGTGCACTTCTTGCCGGAAACAACACCACATCGAACTAACAAGCTCGTACATAGTATATGCAAAACCAGGAAATAGTTAAAAAAGAGCCTGCCGCAGACATTAGCCGCAAAGCAGACTCATGGCGGAAGCGGTGGAATTCGAACCCACGGACGGTTGCCCGTCACCTGATTTCGAGTCAGGCCCGTTATGACCACTTCGATACGCTTCCATATAATAGCTATTCACTTTCAAGAGCAGGCCTCAGGATTTCAGATCGCACACCGTTAAGATATCTGCAATACTCCTTTATGCGTCCGAACTAATAATAGTAGTGCGGCCAAAAATCCAGCCGCACTATAGAATACAACATTAAATCAAAATTGTCAATAAAATAAGTTTTCCTTATGCGCCGACTTTCAGGCACTGCCTTTTTATTGCTTCCCTCTCAATCTGCGGCAAAGCGGACATGATTACCTCCGCTATAAGCTCATGGCCTTTTTCATTTGGATGTATACCATCGTTGCAGAGATAATCACTGTAATTGCGCTTTTCAAGAAATACCGAACGAATGTCTATAATAGGTATATTGTGTTCAGCAGCAATATTGCAGACCTGGACATTATAAATTTCGTGAAACCTGTAAATATACTCGTCGCTGCCGCCAAGCCATTTTAGAATATTGGCCTTATTAAGTCCCCTGCTGAACCATTCAAAATATTTGTGCTCATCGATAGGCGGAAGGTTTAACATAATTATACCTTTCCCCATTTCGGTAAGCTCCCCGATTATATCGTTATAGTTTTTTATAAATTCATCCAGCGGCGTTTTCGGCAAGTGCACGCCTTCAGGATTTTCCGATATCTCTTTCCAGTCGTGGTCGCTGTCATTGCCGCCATACTCAAGAACAGTTATATCACAGCTTTCAACATCTCTTATGTGACGGGCGATTATGCTCTTCCCTTTTGAAATCGTACAGCCAAGCATAGAATAGTTTATAACATCAAGCTTAGGCTCCCCTGCTTTCAGCAGGTTGGCAAAAGATCGCTTTGTCATTGTATATTTATCGTGTATCTCGTCTATTATTACGCCTTTTGAAATTGAGTCACCGAAAAGGCAGATTTTGCTCATTTTTAAACGCCTCCTTAATGATTGCGTTTCGTGGTTATGAATATTATATTACGCTATAATCCAAATGTCAACTGCATATATAACTTACTTGCATTATCTTCAAAAACGCGTTATAATATTCATAACTTCTTCAGAGGTGTTAAAATAATGGGTAATGTTGAAAAGCTCCGCGAGCTTGCAGAACAGTTGAAGTTCCCTGATTACAATGCTTTTCCCGATATTGAGCTTTATATGGACCAGGTACTGGATTTTCTTTCGCGCAACAGGACAAGTATGCGTGATGACGATAAACTGAGTTCGGCTATGGTCAACAACTATATAAAGGCTGATATATTACCGAGGGCGCGAGGAAAAAAATATTCAAGAGAGCATCTCGTTCATCTTGCTATTATTCTCCGTCTTAAACAGGTTCTTTCGGTAAAGGATACTGGAGCGCTTATTAAAGCGGCCAAACAGGACAAGTCCGATGAAGAATTTTATGAAAATTTTCGCACAATGGTTGAAATGTACGCAAAAGAAATCAGCGAAAAAGTTCTCAGTTCCAACGAAAATGTAGCCGATGCCGCTATGAGGCTTGCTGTGCAGAGCTATCTATGCAAGATAACCTGCGAGTATTTGATCGACAAGCTTTCAGACTATGACTATGAAGAGATTTTCAGAAAGCCGCATAAATCCGCTGATCCCAATAAATAGCAAAACCATCAGCTCATCACAGCTTAGATTAGCTTTTATCTGTTTCATATATCAACTAAACAGGCAGGACTTCGTTTTTGAAGATCCTGCCTGTTTTATAAATATGGTGCATTACTTCTCCCACCTGTGATAATGCTGTAAACTTGCTGGGTTGGCAGCACATCTAACCGGTCAGCTCATTTTTTTAGCGTGCAGATTTTTGCTATTGTTCAGGGGAGTGTTACCTTTATCAACTCTTCGTGGTTAACATTCCTGCCGCCTTAGTTTCTGATGCACAAGTCATAGAAAAACAAAAAGCGCCGATATGGCGCTTCTTTAAATATGGGCATTTCCGCAATCTGCAAAAACGCCCTTCCCCTACTATTAAGCAAAAGGAAAACTCGTAAAAGTCTTCTTATGTCTTATATAACTCCAAGAGATTTAATGTACCTTTCTGCAGATTCCGTTTTGCCAAGGGCAGAAAGCGAAAGCAGCGAAAAATTGAGACGTTCGCGTGCAAGGCGGAGTATATCTTCACATGTTATGGAATCGTATTTTGCAATAAGTTCTTCCGCCGTAAGACATTCGTCCAGTATAAGCATAGAGTTTCCCATTTTAAGCATTCTTGAGTTTGTGGACTCAAGACCCATAACAAGAGATGATTTTGCCTGCTCCCTTGCGCGCTTAAGTTCGTCCTCCGTAACGCCACTATCGACAAAACGCTTTAATTCATCGCCGATGAGTCCGAGAGTTTTCATTTCTGTGTCTTTGCTTACGGCGGTCGCCACCGCAAGTATACCGGTATCAATGAAATTTGACTGGAACGAATAAATCGAATAGCACAATCCGTACTTTTCGCGTATATTCTGGAACAGCCGTGAAGACACGCCACCGCCGAGAATGGTTGTAAGCAGGTTCATGGCAAACCTGTCTTCGCTTGCGGCAGAGTTTGACGGAAAGGCTATGCAGAATTGATTTTGCTCCGTCTTTTTCTTACGGACGGAAACATGCGGACTGTATATGGCTTTGCGCTTTTTCGTACATACGGATTTATCCATTGTGGAAAAGCGCTCTTTTATCCTCTCAAGGTGGGAATTGTTATAGTTGCCGCAAAGGGAGATGACTATGTTTCCGGCAGTATAATGTCCCAGCATATATTCCCTAAGGCTTGCCCCCGTCATATTAGCAAGGGTTGAAGGCTTTCCCAGAACCGGCCGGCCGAGAGAACCTCTGAAGCATCCGGACATCAGCTTTTCATAGCAGGCATCATCAGGCGTATCTTCGTACATTCCTATTTCTTCGAGTATGACGCCGCGTTCGCTCTCGGCCTCTTCTTCGTCAAAGGCGCAGTCAAAAAACATCTCGCTGAGCAGATCTATTGCCGTGCTTAAATGTGTGTCCAGCACCCTTGCGTAAAAACAGGTACTCTCTCGCGTTGTGTATGCGTTGATCTGGCCGCCCACAGCGTCCATTTCATATGCAAGCTCAGCGGCGGTATGTTTTGATGTGCTTTTAAAAAGCATATGTTCAATATAGTGGGCACTTCCGTTTTCAGAGGAAGACTCATCTCTTGATCCGACATTTACAAAAATGCCGACGGCGGCGGAGCGCACATATGGAATCTTCTCGCATATTATCCTGACGCCGTTAGGGAGCTTTATTATCTCGTGCATATACCCCTCTCTCTTTCCAAAAAGATACCGGAGCGGGGAAAGCCCGCCCCGGCTATGTTATAGCTGCTCTGTTAAAATTAGTCTTTGAATCCCATAGCTTCTCGTTCTTTCAGTGCCTCTTTGCGGGAAAGGTTTACCCTGCCGCGGTCGTCAATTTCTATGACTTTAACCCATGTCATGTCTCCGACATTCAAAACATCTTCAACTTTTTCGGTACGCTTAAATTCGAGATCTTTGATATGGCACATGCCTTCTTTGCCGGGAACCATCTCTATAAATGCACCGATGGGGATTATACGAACCACTTTGCCGTAATAAAGTTTGCCCACTTCCGGTACAAACACGATATTGTCGATCAGTTCCTTGGCCTTTTTGCAGGCTTCGTAATTTTCACTCGCAATATACACGCTGCCGTCGTCCTCAATGTCTATTTTGCAGCCTGTATCGGCGGTTATCTTTTGAATAACCTTTCCGCCCGAACCGATAACCTCGCGGATTTTTTCGGGATCTATTTTCATTGATATCATTTTGGGTGCGGTTTCCGCAAGCTCCGGACGCGGCTCCGAAATACAGGGAAGCATTATTTCGTCAAGAATCTGTATGCGGGCCTCTCGGGTAATTTCAAGAGCGTTCTTTATTATCTCGTGCGTCAGACCGTCATTCTTGAGATCCATCTGGATAGCTGTAATGCCTTTTTTGGTACCGGCAACTTTAAAGTCCATCTCTCCATGAAAGTCCTCAACGCCCTGAATATCTATAAACGTAGTAAATCCACCGTCATCGTCCTGAATAAGTCCGCACGAAATTCCGGCGACAGGCGCTTTTATAGGAACACCGGCATCCATAAGGGCAAGCGTGCTCCCGCATATGCTTCCCTGTGAAGTACTTCCGTTGGAAGAAAGAACTTCGGAAACAAGCCTTATGGCATAAGGAAATTCCTCTACCGGAGGGATAACCGGCTCAAGAGCTTTCTCGGCAAGCGCTCCGTGCCCGTATTCGCGGCGGTTGGTGCTCCTGCTTGCTTTTGCTTCGCCGACAGAGTATGAAGGGAAATTATAGTGGTGTATAAAACGCTTTGTTTCTTCTTCCCAGATAGTATCAAGAGTTTGAACCGAGTCAAGCGTACTGAGTGTTGCAACAGTCAGAACCTGTGTCTGCCCTCTTGTAAAAAGTCCGGAACCGTGAACTCTCGGTATAAGGCCTACTTCAGCGGCAAGCGGGCGAATTTCGTTCATAGCGCGTCCATCAACGCGCTTGCCTTGCAGCAGCCATTCCTTGACTATCTTTTTCTGCATACGGTAAAGAATCTCTTCCATGTATTTGCCCATTTCTGGGAACTGTTCTCCGTATTTTTCTGTAACCGCGTCAACCCATTCGTTCACCCGTGATTCGCGGACGTTCTTGTCGTCCGTATCCATGCAGTATTTCATGCCTTCCATTTCATTTTCACACAGTGTGTTGAAAAGCTCCATGTCAAAGTCGGCATGCTCATAGGTAAACTTTTCCTTGCCAATTTCGGCGGTCATTTTATCTATAAGGTCAAGAATGGTCTGGATTTGCTCATGAGCCGCTACTATGCCGTTATACATCACGTCTTCGGGAATTTCATCTCCTCCCGCCTCAATCATAACGACCTTTTCATGCGTGGCGGCTACGGTCACGTTCATTTTACTTCTTTCCCGCTCTGCCTTGGTGGGATTGAATAAATAGTTTTCTCCGTCCCAGCCGAGAGCTATGCCAGCAATCGGTCCGTTAAAAGGAACGTCCGAAATGGCAATTGCGGCGCCCGCGCCTATCATCGCGGTGATTTCGGGGGCGCAGTCATGGTCTACAGACAAAACCGTGCAGTTTATAACCACGTCGTTCCGCAGGTCCGACGGGAAAAGCGGGCGCATTGGACGGTCAATCATGCGTGACGCAAGAATGGCCTGAAGTGACGGGCGAGACTCTCGCCGCGTATAACTTCCGGGAATACGCCCCACGGCATAGAGCTTTTCCTCAAAATCGACAGACAGCGGGAAAAACTCCACTCCGTCACGGGGCTTTGCGGATGCGGTCACGGTAACAAGGACGGTGGTATCGCCATATTTCGTAAGAACGGCGGCATTGCAGAGTTCGGCAAGTTTGCCCGTTTCAAAAACCAGCGGGCGGCCTGCAAGGACTGTTTCATAGCGATGGACATTGTTAAACTCTTTTTTCTTTATTATCATCTGTATGCTCCTTTCGGGAAATCCCATCTGCGGAGCCGGATGCCTTTAACATTTGAAAACAGGTTTATCCGAACCGGACTCGGATAAGCACATTTTCAACTGCTAAAGGTCTGCACTCCGCACCAAAAATTTTTTAATAATTATATTATAGTCATATTGACCAATAATATCAACAAACAATAAAATCCTAACTTATTTTTAACTATGCAACGGGGCTGTTCCGAATAGTGCGAAACAGCCCCCGTAATACTGCTTTTTACTTTCTGATTCCGAGCTTTGAAATGCAGGCACGATAACGCTCGATGTCCTTTTCCATAAGAGAGTCAAGCAGACGGCGGCGCTTTCCGACCATTTTCAGAAGGCCGAGACGGCTGTGATTGTCCTTTTTGTGAACCTTAAGGTGCTCTGTAAGCTGGTTGATGCGTTCTGTAAGAATAGCAATCTGGACTTCGGGCGAACCGGTATCGGTCTCGTGCGTGCGGTTGTTTTCGATAACCGCGGCTTTCTGTTCTTTGGTGATCATTTTGTATCTCCTTTCATTTTGTCAATGCCCGCAGGGCTGAGTATTGGGCCTGAAAGAAGCCGCTTCTCGGCTGAATCCCAAAACTAAGCGCAGGGGCTAAGCTTTAAAAGTTTATCACATAATGAAAAATTTGTAAAGAGGGAGTATATAGCGCGGCCGCCTATTTATTCTTCATCAAAGCTTTCATACGCTGTCCGTGATCAAGAATTCTCTTTCGTATGCGCAGATTTTTAGGAGTTACCTCAAGCAGTTCATCATCCGCTAAAAATTCCATGCACTGTTCAAGGCTCATAATCCGAGGCGGAATAAGTCGCAGCGCCTCGTCACTGCCAGCAGCGCGCATATTTGTAAGCTGCTTTTTCTTGCAAACATTTACCGTTATATCCTCATTCTTCGGGCAAACCCCCACCACCATTCCCGCATATACAGGCACACCGGGGCCTATAAAAAGTGCGCCTCGCTCCTGTGCGTTGAACAGGCCGTATGCTACGGATTCTCCGGTTTCAAATGCTATGAGTGAACCGGTGTTCCGGCGCGAAACTTCTCCTTTCATCGGAGCGTATCCATCAAAAACGGAGGCAAGTATTCCTTCTCCGCGCGTATCCGTAAGAAACTCGTTCCTGTATCCGAAAAGTCCCCGGGATGGGACAATAAATTCCATTTTCATACGGCTGCCCGAGGGATTCATTTGTATAAATTCTCCCCTTCTTGCAGAGAGCTTTTCCATAACCGCTCCCACGGCACTTTCAGGAACATCTGCAACAACACGCTCCATCGGTTCGCAGAGAGTGCCGTCTATTTCCTTTGTCAGGACGCGCGGAGGCGAAACCTGAAACTCATAACCTTCACGGCGCATTGTTTCTATAAGTATGGACAGGTGCATTTCGCCTCTGCCGGCGACATTGAACGAGTCGCTGTTTTCAATCGGAGTAACGCGCAGGGAAACATCCTTCAGCGTTTCACGCATCAGGCGATCCCTTATTTGCCGCGTTGTTACAAACTGTCCTTCCCTTCCTGCAAAAGGGCTGTCATTGACCGAGAAAGTCATTTCTATGGTAGGTGCGGATATCTTGACGAAAGGAAGCGGCTCGACACAGGAATTGTCACATATGGTATCCCCTATGGTAATATCTGAAATACCAGACAGAGCTATTATGCTTCCGGCACATGCCTTTTCGGCGGGTACTTTCGTAAGCCCTTCAAATTCGTATATGGTAACGGCTTTTGCCTTTCTTGGAGGACGGTCGCCGTGATAACTGCATACCGTAATCTCTTGGTTCTGGCTTATTGTCCCTCTTTCTATCCGTCCTATTGCAATCCGCCCCACATAATCGTTGTAGTCTATAGATGAAACAAGCATCTGCAGCGGAGCTGCGGTATCCTGATCCGGCGCAGGAATGTAGCTTATGATGGTATCAAAAAGCGGGCGCATATCGGTTCCCGGAACATCAGGGGAAACAGAACATACTCCCTGTCTTGCGGAGCAGAAGAGCATAGGCGAATCAAGCTGCTCATCGGTGGCGTCAAGATCCATAAGCAGTTCGAGAATTTCATCTATAACTTCATAAACCCGCTGGTCGGGGCGGTCTATCTTATTGACTACAACAATTACTCTGTGTCCAAGCTCAAGCGCCCTTCCGAGAACAAATCGGGTTTGCGGCATGGGGCCTTCTGCAGCATCGACAAGCAGGATAACCCCGTTCACCATTTTCAAAATACGCTCCACTTCGCCGCCGAAATCAGCGTGTCCCGGCGTATCAACAATATTTATTTTGCAGTTTCCGTAATGTACGGATGTGTTTTTCGCAAGTATTGTTATTCCGCGCTCCCGCTCCAAATCGTTTGAATCCAGAACTCTCTCCTGAACAGTCTGATTTTCTCTGAAAATTCCGCTTTGAGTCAAAAGCGCATCAACCAATGTTGTTTTCCCATGGTCTACATGCGCAATAATAGCAACATTTCTTATGTTTTCCACTCTATCTCCACTTTTCTTTAGATATCACATATTTTTTCACAAAAAGATATTATAGCATTATATATATGTTTTTGCAAGGAAATTAGTCCTAATAACTTTTATGTTTAAAAAGAAAACGCGTAAAATAGGGAAAAGCCAATATACTTGACGGCTTTTGTTAAAAGTAGTATCATGAAATGGCTTGTGAAAGAAGCTCCTGTATGAAAGGGTGTGCGTATAGTGGGAATAACTAAAAAGATAATATGCCCTAAATGCGGCAGCGAATACTCCGCTCTGAAATCGGAATGCCCTTATTGCGGTGCGCGAAAACAGAGTCCCAGCAAGCGCACGCCGCGGTCAACCGATGCCGTAAGGAAAGGAACGGCAGCAAGCGCCCGCGCAGAGGCAAATACAAGACTGCAACTTGGCATAGGGCTTTGTCTTGTCGCCGCCGTTATAATATCCGTAATTGTGCTGATTACAACAACATTAAACGGAAATTACGATGAGGCAGCGGTCCCGTCTCCTTCGGTTCAGGTCTTACCGTCCGCAACGCCTTCACCTACTCCATCGCATACTCCGTCTCCGTCGCCTACACCTGTCGTGGAATC
>JAAYWX010000422.1 GCA_012516225.1 Clostridiales bacterium | reverse complement strand
GAACGGACCCATGAAATAATAAGGGCCAATCTTCACCGCAGCCCCCTTTTCGGAGGAGTTATTGAGGGAGTCGGTCCCCGATACTGCCCATCTATCGAAGATAAGGTGGTGCGCTTTGCAGACAAGCCTCGTCATCAGCTTTTTGTCGAACCGATGGGCCTTGATACGGAAGAAGTCTATATTCAAGGATTTTCGTCCTCTATGCCGGAAGAAGTCCAGATAGAAATGCTCCATACCCTGCCGGGACTTGAGCACGCGGAGATGACCCGTCCCGCATATGCCATTGAATATGATTGCATTGATCCCACGGAACTTTATGCCACGCTTGAAACAAAAAAAATATCGGGGCTTTACGGGGCAGGACAGTTCAACGGTTCCTCTGGATATGAGGAGGCGGCCGTTCAAGGCTTTATGGCTGGCGTAAACGCGGCCCTAAAGATAAAAGGGGAACCGGAGCTTGTCCTAAAAAGAAGCGACGGATATATTGGAACGCTTATTGACGATTTGGTAACCAAGGGTACAAACGAGCCGTACAGAATGATGACTTCGAGAACGGAATACCGCCTTTTGCTCCGTCAGGACAATGCCGATATCCGTCTTTCGCACTACGGGCGGCGGATAGGGCTTATCTCTGAAGAACAGTATCAGTCCGTTCTCAATAAATACTCCGCAGTTGAGAAAGAGATTGAAAGGCTTGAAAATACCTACGTCCCTCCCACTGAGGAACTGTGCGAGATGTTGATAGGAAAGGGAACGACTCCGCCAAGTACAGGAGTAAGTCTGGCCGCGCTTCTTCGCCGACCGCAAATTGAGTATGCGGATCTTACCCCCTTTGATGAACACAGACCGGAGCTTCCTGCGGTTGTTGCGGAGCAGGTTGAAATTCAGCTCAAATACGCCGGCTATATAGAACGGCAGCTTAGACAGGTCAAAGAATTTGCCAAAATGGAAAACAGAAAACTGCCTAAAGATATAGACTATGAAAAAGTCGCAGGGCTTCGGATTGAGGCTCGCCAAAAACTTCAAAAAATTCGCCCCGAAAATTTCGGTCAGGCAAGCCGGATATCGGGTGTTTCTCCCGCTGATGTCTCAGCTCTAATGGTTTATGTTGAAAACTGCAAAAACAGACCCGAAACGTAATGAAAGGATGAAACGGCTATGTCCGATAAAGTTGTGCTCGGTCTTTCAGGCGGGGTGGATTCTTCCGTTGCCGCAAAACTGCTTCAGAGTCAAGGATTTGAAGTTTTCGGCCTTTTTCTTAACATCGGCAACGAATGTACTCTCAGTGATGCCCTCTCAGCGGCAGGAACTCTCGGGATTGCTCTAAAAATTGCCGATATCTCGGAGGAGCTTGAAAATAAGGTATGCAGACCTTTTACAGAGGCATATCTACGCGGCGAAACTCCAAACCCCTGCATATTATGCAATCCATTAGTTAAATTCAAGACATTATTGGAATTTGCAGATACAATAGGTGCTAAATATATCTCAACAGGACATTATGCTAAGGTATGTAATGGTAAGCTTTTCAAAGGCAGGCCCGAAAACGACCAAAGCTATATGCTAAGCAGATTAAGCCGTGAACAGGTTTCGCGTCTTATCCTGCCACTCGGAGAATACAGCAAAAAAGAAGTTAGGAAACTTGCGGAAAATTTTGAGCTTCCGGTTGCAAATAAGCCGGCAAGTATGGAAATATGCTTTATTCCTAATAAAGACTATGGAACATATATCGAAAGCCGCGGGCAAATTTTGCCGGAGGGAAATTTTGTAGATAGCGATGGCAAGATTCTCGGCCGTCACCGCGGGATACACCGTTATACGGTTGGGCAAAGAAGGGGACTGGGAATTGCCGCCGGGAAAAGGGTTTTTGTTTCCCAGATACGTCCGGATACAAATGAAGTGGTTTTATCGGAGGGCGAAGATTTGATGATCTCCCGCATATCAGTAAGAGAAGTAAACTGGCTTGTTCCGCAAAATGAAGGATTTTCCGCAGATGTCCGTGTACGTCATTCCCGAGAAAGCGCTCCTGCATATGTAGAACCCAAAGGTGAAAATGCGGAAATATACTTTGAAAAACCTGTCCGCGCCCCGACAAAGGGCCAGACAGCGGCATTTTATATTGGCGATGAGGTAATAGGCGGAGGATTTATAGTATAATTCTGTAAAATTCTATATAAAATTTT
>JAAYWX010000421.1 GCA_012516225.1 Clostridiales bacterium | reverse complement strand
GAGCAATAGGAATGCCTATTTTTATGAGCTTTTTCAATATGGTGCCTTCGCTGTCGGATTCCTGATCCGCCTGAAGCCCCTGTGCACAGAGTTTTTCCTTTTCGCTTTTTATACGTTTTCCGGCTACTACGCCCATATAAACGCAGGCGACGAGCGAACCTACCGATACTCCGGAAATGGCAGCGGCAGAAAGTACCGGCAACCCCGCGCCTTTTCTTTGCAGATAAATTACAAGTCCAAGCCCGAAAATCACCTTTACGGCAACCTCTATAACTTGGGAAACGGACGTCGGCCGCATATCTGAAAGTCCCTGAGTGTATCCCCTGAAAGCGGACATGACGCATACGAGCAAAACCGCCGGAGCCATTACAAAAACGCTCTGGCTTGCTTCTATGTCTTCCATAAAGTCGGCAAGCTCCGTCGGGAAAAGGAACATAACAACGGTTCCCGCCGTTCCCAGCACCACAAATGCCCATATTGCAACTTTGAACGTTCTTCTTACCTGAACCGGCCTGCCAAGGCTGTTTGCTTCAGAAACCAGTTTTGACAGCGCTATCGGAAGTCCTGCCGTCGAGAGTGTAAGCAGAACGTTATACAGATTGTAGGCAACGTTGAAGTGGGCAAAGCCCTCGTCCTTCAAGATGTTGCCCATGGGTATCTTGTAAATTGCTCCGAGTATTTTTATAATAATGACGGCTATAGCAAGTATAGCAGCACCGTGAAGATAATTCTGGTTTTTTGACGCGGGCAAAATCAGCACCTCCGATATGTATTAAAGGGTTGTTGTTGAAACTCAAGTATTATATATGATATATATGCGGAACATATCCATACCGCTTTCCTGCCGAGTGGCGCATCTTAGAATATTCCCGCTGAATTCGTAATACTCTACACCAAACAGCTATAAAAATCAAGAAAAAATATAACCTGTACCGCCTTTCCCCGCATACTGGTTTTCTGCTGCCGCTTTTCGCTTATAAATGCAAGAATCGTTTATGAAAGCATGTCAACCCTCGAATAACGCAATATAGCCGCATTATGTAAAATTTTTTAGAATTATCTGTAAAAGGATTGCTCCAAGTTGTTTTTTCTGCTATTATTGGATATTATCTGAAATTTTTCAGCCGGTAATTTTCAGCCGGAGATTATAATGCTCTTATTAATCCATATAATACCACACACCGATTATTTTTCGAATGGAGGCAAGGGACTTATGCAGCCATCAGCGGAGCTTTCCCGCCTTTTTTCTTCAGTCCGTCAGGCGGTCATAGGAATAAGCGGCACCGAAATAGTTTTTGCCAATCCCATGGCGAAATCAGCTTTCGGATTTGACCCGACAGGCCACCCGGCAAAAGAGCTTATACCTCAGGACATTCTCGAGAGCGATGCGGAGAATTTTGTCTGCGCAACAACAATTATGGGGCGAAAATCAAGCATCGCGGTTGTCAGACAGAACAGCATAATAATACTGTTTATAGACTTTATAAGCAACGACAAGCCTGCCCT
>JAAYWX010000420.1 GCA_012516225.1 Clostridiales bacterium | reverse complement strand
TGCGTAGATATTGTTAAGGATATTCTGAGGAGACAGCATTTCCAAAACAGGCGCGGCTGTCTTGTTTTCAAGAAGCTTGTCCATACTGCCGCCGAGAAACCAGGAAACGGCTCCGCATATCAGACCGGCAACGACAAGGACAGCGAAAATGGTAAATACGGCTTTCCAGATTTTTTTCATCATGTATCACACTCCACGCCGTTGTTTTTTCTTCCCAATGCACTGCGGAAAAGTCTTGATATCAGGCTTACCGCCGACCAGACGGCAAACCAGACAATAAAGATTCCAAAGCCGCCGCATATCAGGCCGCCGGCAAACAGCAATAGCGCATCGGCAATATAATACAAACTTTTAAGGCCTGTCAGCAGCAGATAACTCATCGCGATAAGCAGGAAAACGCCGCAGGCGGCGACCGCTGCAAATACGGCGGCAAGGACGATGCTTAAAATAGCAGCTCCGATAACAGCGAAAACATTTTTGACGCCTTTTATTTCGTGAGCTGTTACGGGTTTTTCCTCATCTACGGAATTTTTGTCATCTTCACAGCTTTCCTGTTTACATATCGATTCATATGTGTCAGTTTCGACGCAGTATGCGTTCATGGATTCGCTTCCGCGGGACAAGGTTTCTTCAGGAAGCGGCTGGCCGGCTTCCTTGCGCCTTTTGAGGTCAATAGCAATGAGCATGGGAGTACCAAGCTCAATTATCAGAGCATCTTCACCATTTTCTCCGGCGGAATCGAACATTTTTGTGTAGTACGCGATGACTTTGGCCTTTTCTTCCGGAGAGAGGAATGTAAGGTATTGACTTAGCTCCGCAAGAAACTGCATCCTGTTCATCTTTAATCCCTCTTTTTATAATTTAATGTAGTTCATACAATAATTGCACAACATATTATATGCACTTTTATATAAATCGTCAAGGGATTGAAGCAAATTTAGACTAAAATATAAGATTCAGCCGAGAGTTTTTATTCAGGCTTGGAGCCTATACGATTGCAGTGGACTCGCTGTCAAGCTTAAACTTTGACACAAGATCCCTAAGGGCGTTTGCCTGTGCGGAAAGTTCTTCGCTTGCTGCGGCACTTTCCTCAGCGGTTGCGGAGTTCATCTGAACGACATTGGATATCTGCTCCACGCCTATCAGAATCTGCTTGATATTTTCTGACTGGCTATGTGCGGCAGCGGAAATTTCATTTACTATTTCCTTCATGTTTGAGGTTTTTTCGCCGACTTCTTCGAATGCACGGTTTGTATTTGTAGCAAGCGCAACGCCGCGTTCTACGGCTGCAACCGCGCTCTCGATAAGCGCCGTTGTATTCTTGGCAGACTCTGAGGACTTTTGGGCAAGATTTCTGACTTCATCCGCCACCACGGCAAAGCCTTTTCCGGCTGTGCCCGCCCTTGCCGCCTCGACCGCCGCATTCAGTGCAAGAATGTTCGTCTGGAAAGCTATGTCGTCAATTACTTTAATGACTTTTCCTATGTCTTCCGAGGCTTTGGAGATATCAGTCATAGCTTCAAGAAGCTGTCGCATTTCACTGAGGCTTTCATACATTACGGAGCTTACTTTGTTGGTAATTTCTGATGCGGTATTGGCATTGTCCGCCGTTTCGCTGATTTGAGCGGACACCTGACTTACGCTTGCCGAAAGCTGCTGAATTGACGCGGCTTGTTCTGTTGCACCCTGTGCGAGGGACTGGGCACCGGAGGATACCTGATCGGAACCGGAAGAAACCTGTTCCGAGGACTCCCTGATCTGCAGCAGAGCCGCATTAAGCGTGCCCTTTATTTTTCTGAGGGCGTGGAAAATACTCTCGTATTCTCCGACATACTTGTCCCTGTTTTCAGATTTGACGCTGAAATTGTTGTTTGCCATTTCTGTGAGGAGGAAATTAATGTCGCTTATTATGAGCCTTACGCCTTGCGACATGGCGTTAAATGACTGGGCAAGCTGACCGATTTCGTTTTCCGACTTTATGTCAAGGTTTATGTCAAGATTGCCGCTTTCGATCTTCTTGGCAGCATCAACGATATACTGGATGGGTAAAAGCTGCTTTTTTACACTTACCGATGTAAATACAATTATTAGGGCCATTGCAATAGCGGACAGAACTGCCATAATTATAACAAGACGGACGGTTGCTGAGTTGTAGTCGTTTGTTTCAAGCGAGGTCTGCGACCACCATGTGGTGCTACCAAACTTTATGGGTTCATAAAAATTTATCTCTCCCTTACCCTTGCTGTTTTCGGAGCGGAATTCAAAAGGAGAACCTCCGCTTATTTTTTGGGCAAGCTGACTATATTGTGATTCGCCTAAAAGCTCTTTTATTTTGCTTCCTACTTGCTCACTGCTTCTGCTGTCAAACATAAGCGTGCCGGAGTCTGAAATTATTTCGGCGTACATTGTCGGGTGGTTTTCGGAGGTCGTCTGTATGGCAGCGAAGCTGTCCATGCTGATATCCGAAATTACCGTACCAAATACTTTTCCGTTTATTTCTATTGGAGATGCTATAGAAACCATGTAAATTCCGTTCCACATGAAAGGCTCCGTAATAACAGTCCGGTTTTCGGCAACGGCTTTTTTGTAATAATCCTGCACCGTATAATCTTCGGTGTACATGGAAACGGTTTTTGACTCGGACATTGCTTCATCCACATAAACGGCATATCTTTCTATGCCGCTGTCAAAAGCGTAAGGCTCGAAAAACACGCCGAGACCTATAAGGCTTTCACTTTTCTTAACCATGCGCCAGCCTATATCAATTGCGTACTCCTCGATTTCTTTGCAGTTCTGCGACAACGGTGAAGCATATATTTCACTGACGGCCGTTTTTTCCTGTTCGGATGATGCTCCGCTGTAGTTTTGGAGAACGTATGACCGCAAATCTTCTGCAGGATCCGCCGCTTCGTTCAGCATGGCCTGAATTTTGGTCGCATTTTGTTTGGCAAAAGCTCTAAGTTCTCCGTTCGTACCGGCCGTTACCGACTTCGCCGACATTAAGACGGCGACGGCGATCAGTGCTATCATATCGATAAGCACCATAATAGCAACGGTTACCGATATTTTGGTCGACAGCTTTTTTTTCATCTCTTTTACCCCCTCAAATATTTCTCTCTGTTTAAGTTGTTTTTTGGGAATTGTGAAATTTAATGGGAAAATACGCGAAAATATAGCCTGTTTTCTACATTGTAAAATACTTCGGACTAAAAATCCAGAAAAAAATACAAAAATCCTCGCTGAATTTGCTGGGAATATTGTGCAAATTGCAAAACAAATTCTTCCATGACGAATCTTATAATTCAGATTGCAAAAATATGCAGAGTTTTGTATAATTATTGCTTAAGGCAAGGTCGAGGAGGACAGTTCTTCGGCTTGCCAACTACTCGTAATACAGGTGTGCATGTATGAAAGACACTCGGAGCAAAGCACTTAATGCGGCATCAAGATTAATAGCTATGGCGGCAATGGTTCTGTTTTGCCTTATGCTAAGTACGACATCAAAGCTTCCGCATGCAGTTTCGGCGGAGGCACAGGCAAACGGAACGGATGAGGTTCTGCCGACCGATACTATGGTTTTGGAAGAACCCGCACCTTTGCCGTCTGAGCCGGAACCGCAGTACTATGAACTAAGCTTCATAGGCGACTGCACACTTGCGAGTACTCCGGCAAACAAGCCTCTTGCAGTTTCATATGAAAGTACAGTGGGGCAAAATTTTGCATATCCGTTTGAAAAAACGGTGCAGTATTTTAGGGATGACGACTTCACGTTTGCAAACCTTGAGTGTGCGCTTACGGTTTCCGATAGTCCTGGGGAGAAGAATTTCCGCTTCAAAGCCGATCCGTCTTATGTGCAGATACTTACCCACGGCGGTGTTGAGTTTGTGACATTGGGAAACAACCATGTCCTTGATTACGGTGAACAGGGGTATTCAGATACAAAGGCGGCGCTTGACTCGGCTGGAATAGGATATGCGGGTCGAGATGAGTGGGCGATTTACGAAACAAAATCGGGACTTAAAGTTGGAATTTACGCGCTGAGTTTCGGAAAAACCCAGCAGATAAAGGACGGAATTGCAGCATTGCGTGCGGCAGGTGCGGAATTTATTGTTGCCGCGCTTCATTGGGGAGACGAGGGCAGCTATAAAATAAATAAGCTCCAGAGGGAGCAGGGGCATGCGGCAATTGATGCGGGAGCGGATTTTGTTTATGGCAGCCATCCTCACACACTTCAGCCTTATGAGGAATACAACGGGAAATACATATATTACAGTATGGGCAACTGGACTTTCGGTGGGAATACCGCGCCACGCGATCCCGATACAATCATTTTGAAACTGACGGTTATGCGAGGAACGGACGGGAGCATAAGCGTTGAAAAGCGGGAACACATACCCTGCGCCTGTACCGGAGCTGCCGGAGGGAACAATTATCAGCCTGTGCCATATGAAGAAGGGAGCGAGCAGTACAACCGTACCTTGTCCAAAATAAACGGAACCTTTGACGGACCTGATCTAAGTATAGGCTACCAGTATAATTTCAGTGAATATTGACGTTATACTGCCACTATCAGTAAAAACATGGGATAAAAGTAAAAGAAAAAGTCGGAGCGGCTATTCTGACAGTTAATTTTTTAAATACCTGAAATACATAAATGAAAGTGCCGGTGCGGCAGGGTGATATTACCATGCAATACCGGCACTTTTGCATTTACTTTTTAACTTATTATTCAGTTACAGTCTATACAGCCCTCGCTGCTCGGCGTTTCGCATTCTATGCGGGGCTCGCCGACCTGCGCCGATGCACCGAAGGCGATCGGCACTTCTATGCAGACTTTTTGACTGACTGTGAAATGGCAGTGACGGGCTGTTGAAGTACATGTTACCGCTCCGGGATTTATGACGGGGTCGCCGCAGCAAATTGTCCTTGTGGTGCCCGGAACCGCCGTTGGCGTAACCGTAACGGGACCGCATACGGTAGCCGTCTGATAAGTGTAGGTTTCGCATTTTCAGTAGGAAGGGCCGCAGATTGAAAGCCCTTCTGCGGAGAATGTACCGCCTTTCAGGCATACAGGTGCAGGCCCGATGGGGTAGGTTACTTCCAACTCAAAGCAAACATTCATAACGCCGCCTGTTTTGCTGAGGGGAAAGTCAAATTTAAGCCC
>JAAYWX010000419.1 GCA_012516225.1 Clostridiales bacterium | reverse complement strand
GACCTTAGAAAATTTTGTGTAAAAGTGAGTAAGAAACATCCTTTTGGTCAAGAATGGCAACAAGAAATTCGAGACTGAAAGGATGTTTTGTTATGAACGCAGTACCAGCAGAAATTCTCAGAGAATATGTCAAAAGTCAAAGCTTTACGAGCACAGAGGAAATCATGAATGCCATGAAGGACATGTTACGTGAGGTAATCCAGCAGGTCATGGAAATCGAACTTGAAACGGAACTTTGATACCAGAAAAGTGAGCGCACCTGTAGCGGTGAAGCATCGGCCGAGCAGCGAAATTATCGCAACGGTTACTCACAGAAAACAGTGAAAACGTAGCTCGGAGAGGTCAATGTGAAGGTTCCTCGCAACCGTAACGGAAAGTACGAGCCTCAGATAATAGGTAAGTACATCCGAAATGCTGACGGCATGGAGGAAAAAATCCTCGCGCTCTATTCCTGCGGCATGAGCCAGCGTAACATTGCGGAGCAAATTAAGAACCTGTATGACGTTGAAATATCGCCTGAACTGGTCAGTAAAATCAGCGAAAAGATAATGCCGGAGGTCACTGCCTGGCAAAACAGACCGCTGGAACCGGTCTATCCTTTCGTGTTCCTCGATGCGGAAAATACTCTATCTTGCAAGCAAACGCATTCAGGAGCACTGGACGTCTAAATGCCGGAACTGGGATTTGGTCGTTAACCAGCTGAACATGATCTTTCCCCAAGCCAGCTGATTTATCTTTGAAATATTAATTCCCGCCGGGGCAGCGGCATTTGTTTTACGAATACCGCGCCTCCGCCGGGCAGAACGGCTGCCAAGGCCAAATCCAGCATCGTGCTTTCTATGAAAGCGAAGACTAAAGCTTATTTCTTGACCATGCGGATTTTCTATTTACACAAAATCTTCCGAGCTGTTAGAAAGAAAGTAACCGTCAAAGAAACGTCTGTAGCGATTTGGGGTATCTTGGCACCGAAAAATGTAAGGATACCATTACACATAACTAGCTGTGCTTTTTGTCATTAGAGACGCTCGTTGATGTCGTGAGCTGAGCATTATGTGGTGTTGCCCTATCATTGCTTTTAAAATGCTAACGGAAGTCATTTTATTTAACAGCATTCTATGGTATTTGGAAAAACTGAAAATCCCTCAACGCATTAAAAATACTGAAAAAAAGGAAAAATCCCGCAATCTCTATGACTACGGGATTTTCTTTTCTTGGTGCGGATGAAGGGACTCGAACCCACACGCCTTTCGGCACAGGAACCTAAATCCTGCATGTCTGCCAATTCCATCACATCCGCAACTTGCATTTTGCTATAAAAATGTGCAAAACAGATTAGGCCTCTAACTGCTTTGCTCTGACATGGTAACATACCCTATTTGCATTGTCAATTGTTTTTTATATGCAGTCAAGACCGCGGCAGCCGCCGAGACTTTCTAAGTCTGCTTTTGCAAAACTACCGCGGTTTTTTATAATACGCCTTAAATTTTAATGCTCTATCAAGGCAAAGCATCTTTACTTTTTTATTCCTACTATTTGCTGCATACGATCGTCTGAAATAGAAATTACTACATTGAAATACGGAGATAGCAGCGTTTCAAGTTCGCTGTCCGGCATAAGTTTAACGGAAACATCCCTTGCGTGCTCCATGTGGTGGTGGTCTATGTGCTCTCTGCTGCTACCGTGTGCAATTGTCAGGCTTCCTCCCGGCTTTATATATACCGCAAGATTTTTTATAAGCGCATACGGGTCGGGAAAGTGCGGAAACGCGTTATATATAACGCAGCGGTCAAATTTTTCATCAAAACTGGCAGTTTCCGCATCGGCACATACAAATGAAACCCTCGGATCCGTAAATTTTCCCTTTGCAATCTCTATCATCTTTTCAGATATATCAATCCCTATGATGCGTGAAACATTTCTTTCAAGATATTCGGGAATAAGGACTCCTGTCCCGCACCCCACATCGAGTACGGATACGCCCTCATCAATTCCCGCATAGTCCAGAATAATTCCGATAATTTCCTTGTTCGGCTCCGTTCCTGCATCCCATCCCGGAGCCATTCGGTCAAAAAATTCGGTAATTTTCTTTTTATCCATTTCTACTCCTTTTCTATTTTCCTTTCTGGTTTATACTTCATAATTTTTCAGAAAAAACGAACGGCGGACATACTTGCCGTGCGAAGCATATTTACGGTTGAGTATAAGCGGATATCCGCCATTCGTTTTATCCTTTATCAGGCCTTTGCTGCCTTAGGATAGCGTTCCGGGATAAGTTTCGAGTTCATCAGTGCAAAAACTATGCTCGGAATAAGTGCAAGCTGGATTATTATACCGGGAAGGCTCGTGACAAAATAGCCCGTTGCCCACGCGGCTATTGAGTATTCTCCGCGGGCAAAAATGAGTGCTTTTGCCAGCCCTCCTACTATTCTGCCGCCAAGCATAGCTACCGCAAGGCTTATGTACAAGTCAGCATACACCTTCTTGGTTTTTACAAGTTCCATCATAACCCCGCAGAGAGTTCCGTAAACCGCAAGTTCAACCATCATGGAAGGCAGATATGCAACCGGAGGCATTCCGGTAAATAAAGAAGAAAGTGCCGGACCGGCAAGTCCGCACAGAAGACCGTACTGCCATGTGCATATAAGCCCGCAGAGAAGAACGGGAATATGCATTGGACAATAAGTCGGTCCGGCGTTCGGAACTGCATGAAACGCCAGCGGCAGAACAACGCAAAGCGCAATGCAGACTGCGGTAATAATCGATTTCTTGACTGTTGTCATCAAATAGACACCTCCATAATATATCCTCTCCATATTCCACACCTGCTTCGCCCGATATGAAATAAGGCAGACTACAAAATCACTGTCTGTAGCAAGCACAGAGCGATAACCGCAGCAGCCGCCGCATAGTCCCAAGCATGCAGAGGTTCCGATTTTTTTAAGTATTTTCTATTTCCTCCATAACCCCTTGCTTCCATTGCCATGGACAACTCATCGGCACGTCGGAACGCACCAACGAATATCGGTATAACAAGCGGCATTACCGCCGCCGCCTTTTCGGCAAATTTGGTGCTGTCAAACATTGCCCCGCGCGCAGTCTGTGCTTTTTTTATCATATCCGCTTCTTCAAAAAGCACAGGAATAAACTGTATGGCCACCGATATAATCATAGCAATTTGATCGGCAGGTATTTTAAAAATACGAAAAGGCGATATCAGGCTTTTCAGCGCATCCGTAATCTCCATAGGTGCAGTGGTGCAGGTCATCACATTGCTGAATATAATCACCAAAAGCACATGCAGAACAACATTTATGCCCTGACGTACTCCGTATGGCGAGGGGTGAATTATCCAGAACGAAAACCACGTGTCTTCCGTGCTGAAAAAGCATGCGTTCATAAGAAATATGAAAATAAAAAACGGATACATTCCGATAGCCGGAGAAAGCGCTGTTTTTACACCAAGTTCTGAAAGCATGATAATCCCTGCGGCAGCCGCCATAATAGCGGCATATCCTGCTGCAGAATCCGTATTAACGACGGCGGTTATAAGTCCTATCAGCAGCGGCAGCTTCATTCTTGCGTCCAGCCTATGTATAAACGAGTTCCCTTGAACGAACATTCCTGCCGGAAGGCTGTTCATTTTTGCGCTCCCCCTTTTAAATAGGAAACAAGACGGAAAACAAGCTCATCATAGCGTGTGATATCCTGCCCTATGTCGATTCCGCGCTCTCTCAGAAGTTTTGCTGTTTCGGCAGCTTGGCTTATGCCAAGCCTTTTTTCTTCAAGTTTTTTTACGCTGCTTAAAATCTCCTTGGCCGCACCATCCATTGCTATTTCACCATTTTCCATAACTATAACCCTGCCAGCGTGCTCCGCAAGGACGTCGGCATCGTGCGATACCATAATTATCGTGGTTCCCTCGGCGTTAAGCTCGTCTGTAAGCTTCAACAAAGCTTCTCTTCCGAGAGGGTCAAGCCCCGCAATAGGTTCGTCCATTATAAGAATTTCCGGCTTTACAGCCAATACTCCCGCCATGGCAATTCTTTTTCTCTCCCCGCCCGAAAGTCCAAGAGGCGAAAGTCTGCGCATTCTTTCATAGTCAAATCCAACCTTTTCAAGCGCCCATCTTACTCTCTCTTCGGTTTCGGCTCTCGAAAGCCCCAAACGTTTCGCCCCGAACATAACATCTCTCTCAACCGTTGTTTCAAACAATTGATATTCAGGGTATTGAAAAATCACTCCCACTTTCTTTCGCAGTTCTTTCCGGTCATATCCTCTTAAATTGATGTCTTTGCCGTCAAGAAAAATTCTTCCTTCCGACGGCTCAAGCAATCCGGCGATAAGCTGTATAAGAGTAGACTTGCCGCACCCCGTATGTCCCATCACGCCCGTAAAGGTACCGTCTTCAATTTTTAGGCAAATTCTATTCAATGCTTTGGCTTCATATGGTGTCCCTTTTGCATAAACATAAGAAACATTTTCTATTTCAACCGGCATATTTCCTCCGCAAGCTCAGTGCTTGTAAGCGGGCACCTTCCAAGAATAACACCAGCGTTTTTCAAGTCATAGAATACCCGAACCGCAAAAGGCGGCAAAAGTCCCGCCTGCAAAAGCAGGTCTGGGTTCGTAAGTATCTCTTCCGGCGTTCCTTCCGCCGCTATCTTTCCTTCATTAAGCAGAAAAACCCTATCAGCAAAGACCGCTTCCTCAACATAATGTGAAATCATTATCACCGTTTTATGTTCCTCGTCGTGCAGACGCTTCATCGTTTCAATGACTTCACGCCTTCCTTCCGGGTCGAGCATGGATGTCGCCTCGTCAAATATGATAATGTCAGGCTCTACCGCAAGGACTCCCGCAATCGCTATCCGCTGTTTTTGTCCGCCGGAGAGCATATGCGGAGATTTATTTTCATATCCTTCCATTCCGACCGTTCTGAGTACGGTGGCAGTTATTTCCGGTATTTTTTCCTGTGGCGTATCGTAATTTTCAAGTCCGAACGCAATATCTTCTTTTATGATTGAAGAAACAAACTGATTATCTGGATTTTGAAACACCATGCCACAGGATTTTCTAATTTTCCGCAAATTACTTTTCTCTTTTGCATTCAGCCCCGCAACTGTCAGTTCTCCCTGCTGCACAGGGATAAGAACATTAAAATGCTTTACAAGCGTCGACTTTCCGCAGCCGTTATGTCCAAGGATTGCTGCAAATTCCCCCCGTCTTATTGTCAGGCTTACGCCGTCAAGCGGAGGGGTTCTGCCGCTTTCATATTCATAGCAGTGGTGCAGGTCTTTTGCATCTATGGCCTTCATCGGCTGTCTTTCTCCCGCCGGATTTTGGAGGCGTTTGCTTTTATTCTTTGCCGTAAATACAGGCTCCGCCGTTTCCAAAATCCTCTGTTTCATATTTTTCCGATAAAGGCATAATAATACTTTATCGGTTAATTTAGTATAAAAAGCCTTCTTTTCCGCCGCAAGCCCCTGCCGGGGATACAAACACGAATTCTGTCCTCAAGCGGGAAATAAGTACCTCTCTAATTTCATAAAAAGGAACCGCCTGCATAATATCTGGGCAGGCGGTTCTTATCAGCGGAAGATAAGGAAAGAAAGGCAAAAACACAATAACTACTCACTGTTTTTATAATAATGTTCCTTCCGTCCCATTACAAGCCTCCATAGGGGATAATTTTCAAACAAGAACATATTGAGCCTTTAAAAATATCCTTAAATTTACTCTTAATTTGTCAATATTTATGGAAAACAGTTGAGTTTTTTCCATAAATATCTTAAAATGGTTGTATATCCTACTCATGGCTTGATTTGTTATTACGGAGGGATAACTCATGCCTAAAAGTCCCAATCAAAAGCTGAAACTCCTTTATATAATGCGCCTGCTGCTTGAACAATCGGATGAAAATCACCCCGTATCGATTTCTGAAATAATAAAATATCTCAATTCTTTCGATATTGCAGACGAACGCAAAAGCATTTATGCAGACATTGAGTCTTTGCGGCTCTTTGGCATGGACATACTGCAGCAGCGCGGTCCCGGCGGCGGATACTATGTTGTAGGCAGAAATTTCGAGCTCCCTGAGCTAAAACTTCTTGTCGACAGCGTCCAGTCATCAAAATTTATAACGTACAGCAAAACCCTGTCGCTGATTAAAAAAATAGAAGGTCTTGCAAGCGTACACGAAGCACGTATGCTTCACCGTCAGGTCTATGTCAAAAACCGCATCAAAAGCATGAATGAATCGATTTATTATAATGTTGACGAAATACATAACGGCATATCGCAAGACTGCAAAATCCGCTTCAAATATTTTGAGTACTCCCTGAGCAAAGAACGCATATATCGGCATGGAAAAGAATATTATTACGTCATACGCCCCTTTGCGCTTACTTATGACGACGATAACTACTATATGATAGGGTACGACGGTGAAGATGGCATTATTAAACACTTCAGAGTAGACAAAATGACAGACATCTCCGTTGTCCCGGAAAAAAGAAACGGTCACGACTGTTTCAGAAATTTTGATTTATCGGAATACTTTAAAATTCACTTTGGTATGTTTACAGGTAAAGCGGAAAAAGTTACTCTGGAATTTGCAAACAGCCTTATCGGTGCTGCCATAGACCGTTTTGGAATGGATACGGTGATAGTGCCCTCCGATGACGGACATTTCAGAATAACCGCGGATGTCGCAGTTTCTCCTCAGTTTTTTGGCTGGCTTTGCGGATTTGGAAATTATGTCAGAATCGTTTCCCCCACAAATGTTGTAAAGCAAATGCAAGAGCATATCTCTTCAATTGAAATGTTGTACCGAAATTGTTAAAATACCATTTAGGCAGCACCATAAAGAAGTGTAAGGAATATATATAGGCAGGAAGTTTCTTTGATTCATAAATATTTCTTCCTTTCCCAAACATGTGAAGATTTATCCTTAATAATTTAATTGACATTTCTAATTTTCGTGCTATACTAATTAGAAATCGCAAGGGAATATGATTAAACCGGTGAGTGAAAAGAGTACGCTCTGATCGGCAGGCTTTCAGAGAGCCGCAGGCGGTGTGAATGCGGCAGTCGGCACAGTGCGGAATGGGTTCATGAGGGTGAAAAGAAAGGTCTGCAGGACCGAGTAATGTTCAACGGGATTTCTGTCCGTTATCAGAGGAACGTGCATAATTGTGCATGAAAGAGCGGGCGCGTATGCGTCAATTTGGGTGGCACCGCAGAAGTTGTTTTCAGGCTTTTGTCCCTTTTCAGGGACAAAAGCCTTTTTTGTTTTCCGCAATCCAAACCGGAGGTGACCTTTATGATATCAAATTTAGAAGAAGCCAAAAAATTCGCCGCGAACTATGACATTGTTCCGATATGCCGAGAAATCCCCTCAAATGCGGTAACCCCTGTTGATCTGCTGTGCAGGCTGTCCTCCGTATCCGACAGATGCTGCCTTCTTGAGTCCGCCGATGGTAACGGAACTTGGGCACGGTATTCCTTCCTTGCCTTTGACCCGATACTCCGCGCTGTATGCGACAGCGGCACCGTAACCGCGGAATATGGAGGAGAACAAAAAACCATTGTTTCCAACAAGCCTATGGACGTTCTACGGGAAATTATGTCGCATTACAAAGCTCCGCGCATAGACGGTCTGCCTCCTTTTTCCGGCGGGCTTATAGGGTATTTTTCATACGCCATGTTTTCTTATGCGGAACCTGCTCTCATAATAAAGCGCGGAAATTTCCACGACTTTGAAGTAATGCTCTTTGATAAGGTGATAGTCTTTGATCATCACCGCAGCAAAATTATTGCCATTGTCAACGTAAAGACAGATACTCTCGAGAAAAATTACGCAAAAGCAGCGGAAGATATAAAACAAATTTTCGCTTTGCTGGAAGACAAATCGACCGTTAAGATCCCCGAGTCAAGAATAAAAGCGGAGTTCAAATGCGGAATGTCAAAAGAAGAATACTGCCTTGCCGTCGAACGTGCAAAGGCGCACATAAGAAACGGAGATATTTTCCAGGCGGTTATTTCCCGCCAGTTCTGCGCGGAACATGAGGGCAGCCTTATAGGTCCCTACCGCGTGCTTCGGGCTTCCAACCCTTCACCATACATGGTGTATATGAAAACAGACGGTCTTGAACTCGTCTGTTCCTCTCCTGAAACGCTGGTTCGTCTGCATGGCGGCAGGCTTGCCACTTTCCCCGTTGCCGGCTCGCGTCCACGAGGCACTTTTAGAGAGGAAGACCTTGCTCTGGAAAAAGAGCTGCTTTGTGACGAAAAAGAGTTGTCAGAACACAATATGCTTGTAGATTTGGGAAGAAACGATTTGGGCAAAATCTCCGAATTCGGTTCAGTGCAGGTTACGGAATACAAGTCGGTTCATCGGTACTCTAAAATTATGCACATTTGCTCCCAAGTTGAAGGGACCATCAGATCAGGTGAGGACGGATTTTCCGCAATAGAGGCCATACTTCCTGCGGGTACGCTTTCGGGTGCCCCTAAAATACGTGCCTGCCAAATAATTGAAGAACTGGAGAAACAGCCGCGCGGCATTTACGGGGGAGCTCTGGGCTATATTGACTTTACCGGAAATATGGACACCTGCATTGCCATACGCATGGCAGTAAAACAAGGCAACGGTGTCTATGTGCAGGCAGGCAGCGGAATAGTCGCAGACAGCGTACCGGAACTGGAATATGAAGAATCCGAAAACAAGGCTGCCGCCGTAATAAACGCCATATTAAACGCATAAGGAGGCAAAACTATGATCCTCCTCATCGACAATTATGACAGTTTTTCCTATAACCTTGTGCAGCTTGCCGGTTCCATATCACCCGATATAGGTATTGTGCGGAATGATGCCGTTTCGGAAGATGAAATTGCTCACCTTAATCCTTCGCACATCATACTCTCGCCGGGTCCCGGACATCCGAAAAATGCAGGGATATGCGAAAGAGTGGTTCTCAGATTCGGGGATAAAATCCCTATTCTCGGAATCTGTCTTGGACATCAGGCCATATGTGAAGCATACGGTGCGGAGATATGCCTTGCGGAAAAACTCATGCACGGCAAAAAGTCGCAATTGGAGATTGATACCCAAGATCCGGTTTTCAAAGGTCTGCCCGGGCAGATTGAAGCTGCGCGCTATCATTCTCTGGTCGCCCGAAAAAGCTCTATCCCCGCCTGTCTTAAAATCACCGCTTGGGGTCCTTTCGGAGAAGTTATGGCCGTCCGCCATATCTCGCGCCCCACATTCGGGTTGCAGTTTCATCCGGAGTCCATTCTGACGCCGCACGGAAGAATAATTATGGAAAATTTTTTAAGGCTGCAATAAGGTGTCCTCAATTTACAGAAAGGGTGGATT
>JAAYWX010000418.1 GCA_012516225.1 Clostridiales bacterium | reverse complement strand
TATCTCCGCTGTGCCGGTTTTCCCTGCATAAGCGAGAAACAAATATGTGCATTTTTCCGGTTTTCTCGGCAAAACCGGACAGGATGGCTATGTTCTTTGAAAAAAGTTCATAGCCATTTTTATGTAAATTGTAGAATTAGCAAAAAACTATTAAAAAATATAGTAAATTAAAATTAAAATAAGATAAATTATATAGGAGAACTTTTTCTTTTTAAGCTGCGAAAGGAATCTTGTCACAGGAGGGCATCAATTTGAAATTTTTCTCAAAGCGTACAAATCGCAATAAAAACGATGATAATAGGCAGCCCGAAACTTCAGTGCTCATTTCCAGTGAAAACACATCCGGCGTCCAAAGTGCAGAAGTAATATCCTCAGAGGGTGTTTCCTGTGAAAATACCGCTGATATCCAAAGTGAAGAAACAATATCCTCAGTCGCTGTTCCGGATATAAAAGTCGAAACCGCTGAACAGGTTAAAACCCCAATGGCTCTTTTGGCGCAAAAGCTCGGTTTACCGGCGACAGACAATCTCAATTCGTACTTTTTGCATGGAAACAGCCCGGATGAAGATGAAAGAGCTTTCTGGAATATTCTTACTGAAAAAGCTCGCGTGTTGCTGGATCAAATTTTAAAATCTGAAGAAACAAGCTCATTAAGCGAAGCCGGTGTAAAGCCTCTTCCTTTTTCCTCCAAAATGCATATGGAAGTCTACATATCTGCCGACAGCATGGAAGCTTACGGCTTTATATTCCCTCCAATCGGCGGAGGAGACAGTCTTAGTGCAGATGAACTCAAAGCAATTGCACAGCGTGAAGGCGTTTTTTACGGAATGGATGAAGAAATCTTTTCAAAGATACTTTCTGAAAACCAATATCTCAAAGTATTTACTTTTGCCCGGGGCAAAGAACCCCGCAACGGTGAAAACGGTCAGGTAATTGACTTATATTCGAGGGAAAAGCAAATAAATCTTGCTGTTGATCAAGATGAAAATGTCGATTTTAGAAACCTTAACTGGCTGCAAAAAGTAAACCAAGGTGACGTAATATGCAAACTCATACCTCCAGTTCCTCCGGAAGATGGTATGAATATAAGAGGTATAGTTCTTAAGGGTCTCGAAGGGAAAATGCCGAAGCTTCCAAAAGGAAAAAATATCACTGAAAATGAGGACCATACAGCCCTTATTGCTGAAGTCAGCGGACAGCTCAGCTTTTCAAACGGTTCTTTTAAAATCGAGCAGCTTCTTAATATAGACGGAGATGTTGACAGCTCTGTGGGAAATCTTGACGCAATAGGTTCAATCAATATCAAAGGAAATGTTCTGGACGGATTTTCGGTCAAGGCGACAGGCGACATTGTGGTAGGCGGGACCGTAATGTCAGCCGAACTTACAGCAGGAGGGAACATTCAAATAAGGAGCGGAATGAACGGAGGTCTGAAAGGCAAGCTTACTGCAGGTGGAAACATTTCCAGCAAATATCTTGAAAACTGCTTTGTTTCAGCCGGAGGTACAGTCAAAAGCGACAGCGTTATGAACTGCACAGTAATAAGCGGCGACAAAGTGATCGTCACCTCCGGTCACGGGGCTATTATGGGGAGCACCATCACAAGCTTTAAGGGTGTTGAGGCTAAAGTGATAGGGAATGAACGAAATCTGTTTACCAAAATTACCATAGGAAACGACCCAAAACTTTCCGAGGAACTGCGTGTATTGACAGCAGAGATAAAAGAACTTTCGCATAAGGCTGAAGAATATGAAAAGAATATACAATACCTAACAAAAATGGAATCTCTTGATGAGGTACATCAGAAGCTCCTCAACAAACTGAAACTCGACCTTTCAATAATTAACATGAACCTTTCTCGAAAAAACGGAAGGATAGCTGTAATTGAAACGGAGCTTAAAGGAGAGTCCTGTCAAATAACCGCGGGACACATCTATCCGCCGCTTAGCGTAACCATTGGTTCTCAAACGCAGCAATTCTTTACTGAAAGCCATATGAGCCGGATATACAAAAAAGATGGTGAAATAGTTGTAGGAGCAAAATAAAGCAGGCATACCGAAAAGCGGCTTGCCTGCTTTTTGTATGTATCGGCTAATAAAGCCATCCAACCGTCTTATCGGAAAACGCCATGCCGAGTTTTTTCTGAAGCCGCAATGAAGCCTCATTTGAAGTGACAATTTGAGCATAAGGTATCCCGCCTTGGCCTAAAATTCGGTTTATTAGCGACGCTTCAAGTGAATACGCTATTCCTTTGCGGCGGTATTCCGGCAAAATTTGCAGTATTCCCATTGAGCCTTCCGAGTGCGTACCGATAAAGCCAGCAGGTTCACCATTGCAAAATGCTCCTATCATGCCAGCTTTTATGCGCTCCGCGATGTAATCTTCCTCTGCATCATGCTCGTAATTTTTCATCACGAACTCAAGCTCCGCCATTTCGAGCGGACGCAGTTCCACTCCCTCCGGTATGTGTTCATCAAGACCTTTGTTTCCAAAATATGCACACTGGAAACACTCCATTCTCTCTTCCAGTCCAAATCTTTCTCTTAAAAACGGCAAAAATTGTATCTGATGAATAATCATCAGAGAAGCTTCCCTCATAATTTCACACATTCTGTCAAGAGTTTTTCTCTGCTCCGTACTGATCATAAATGTGCAGGATGGGACGTTGTATAAAAGCACTCCGTCATCTTCGGCGTAAAGCACCTCTGCCGTTTTAGCGTTTAGGGATTCAATCATATCAATATGATGAAGCTTATCCCTTTCTAAATATTCATAAGCTTTCTCGTTCATATGTAATTCCTTTCCGCCTGAAAAATATAATTATATTACATAATACTCCCCTTTTTAAACAAATCAATCTTTTGGCTTAAAATTTTTTCTTTATCTGCATAATAATATTTAATTTTATATAAAAACGGCCCAAAGCCGCTTGCGGCTTTGGGCGTCCGCGCCTGCCGGAAAAAC
>JAAYWX010000489.1 GCA_012516225.1 Clostridiales bacterium | reverse complement strand
TATTTCATCTAAAGAATCATTTTCTCCTTCTATTATAAGCGTTGTAATTTCAACCCAAGTAGATTTTCTGCTTATTTCTATTGTATCCAAAACTGATGAAAGTTTCCCTTTGCACAATCTATTGTAGTAGCTTTCATCAAAAGATTTCAAATCTATATTCATAGCATCTATATATGGTAAAATCTCCTCTAAAGGCTCTTTCTGAATATATCCATTGGTGACTAATACATTTTTTAGCCCCTGATTTTTCACTTTTTTAGATATATATAATACATATTCATACCAAATAGAAGGCTCATTGTAGGTGTAGGCAATACCTATAGAGCCATTGGCTTTTGCAAGACTTAACAAATCTTCATCTTGTATTTCAATAGATACTGGTTTCTCATGAGCTATCTCCCAATTTTGACAAAACTCACATTTTAAGTTGCAACCAAAACTGCCAATAGAAAAAATCTTGCTCCCTGGATAAAAATGATATAAAGGCTTTTTTTCTATTGGGTCAAAAGCATAAGATGTTATCTTGCCATAATTTAGTGTATATAGTTTTCCACCTTCATTTTTTCTTGCTTTGCATATTCCAATATTTTTATCATCTATAATACATCCATGAGGGCAAAGATTGCACCTTACTTTTTTGCCCTCTAGTTGAGTATAATATAAAGCTTCTTTAAGTTTCATTTCTATTCACCCACTATATATGCCTTTCCACTTCAAATCTCTCTATGCTATAATCTTCATCTGGACTTATTCCAGCCTTTTTTAGAGCTATATTTATCTGTTCTTCTGGAGTTTCTATGCCTTCCAAATTTGGAAGAAGAACACCTCTCCTCATGCCTTTGCTGACAATAACACCATATTTTTTTACATCCAGTTCTTCTATAGAATCAATCTTTTCTGGTTCTTTTAGTACATCTACCGAATATACAATTTCGTCCAATTCACTTTCGTCCACTGGCAAAAATCTTGGGTCTTCAACTCCAGCACTCACTGCATTTTTGATTATCTCCATAGCTATATTTTCTTTAGTAGGTTCTATAGTGCCAATACATCCTCTTAGCATGGAATCCTTTTTTAAGGATACAAATACCCCACTTCTATTCTTTAATAATTCTTCACTCAAATTCTTAGGTAAATCCATTATTTCCCCATATTTTATATAATATTCTAAACTTTGTCTTGCCAATCTCACATATTCGTCTTCTTTTTCTCTTATACTAATTATTTTCTCTTTTTTAGCCTTTTTTATTTTGTCCAACAATTTGTAATCTTCTCCTCCTTCATATACAGATACCTTAGCTGTGCAATATCCTACTCCAAAGGGACCTTCATAGGAATATACTTCTGTTTTCTTCTTAAATCCATCTAAAAATCCTGACATAACTATAAAAGATCTCAAACCACATTCACCAGCTGCTTCTGCCAATTCTAAATCAAAATTTGCTATTCCTTCAAAATCATTATTCTTAAAAAGTTCAACTATTTTTCTATCAAATACTTCTCCCTTAGGGCTATATCCAGCTGGAGCATCTTCTTTAAGCCTATGAGATAAATCCCCACTAGCTATAAACACAGCTCTTTCAGCTGATGCTAAAACCGCTTCTTGAATAATAGTGCCAAATCTATAAAGTTCAGTTGGAGACAAAAGGCCATAGGTTATATGGACCAATTTATAATCCATATATTCTTTATTGACAAAATACAATGGAACCAACGCTCCATGGTCTAAATGAAAATCCACATCATTATACATAAATGAAAATTTTTTATCTATCTTAGCTACCGTAATAC
>JAAYWX010000417.1 GCA_012516225.1 Clostridiales bacterium | reverse complement strand
GATTATGCCTATGCGCTTTCAAGAAAGGCGGCAAAAGGCGAGAGCTTTACACAGGAAGAAAAAGACAATCTGCGCGCGCTTTCGGAAACGGCAACGCTGCTTGCCCAAAATTTCAAGGCAATGCAGGAGGAAATCGGAAGCGGACTTGTGGGAATTGACGAATATGCCAGAACCATTGAAAATTACGATAAAAGCGAAGAAGATATAATTCCTCAGACGCTTGACGACCGTATGAGCGTTGTCGAGCAGGAATTTCCGGAAGTGCCGACGCTTATATACGACGGACCGTTTTCCGATGCCTTGAAAGATATTCGTCCGCGTATGCTTGAGGGAAAAGAAGAGATAGACGTTTCCAAGGGACGAAATTATGCTGCACAGTTTTTGGGTATACGCCCGGAGCAGGTTTACCCAAGCGGGGAGATGAACGGAAAACTGCCTTCTTTTCTTTATGAGGCAAAAATAAACGGGGCAATGGTAAATATCACAGTCAGCAAACAGGGCGGAGTTGTATATGAAGCAATCGCTTCGAGAGCTGTAGAGCGCTCGGAGCTGAGTTCAAAGGAAGCAATTGAGGCTGCAAAGAAGTTTCTCGAAAGAAGAGGATACAAAAATATGCGCGAGAGCTATTATCTGATAAGCAATAATGTGCTTACAGCCAATTTTGCTTATGTCCAGAACGGCGTTGTGTGCTATGCGGATCTTGTCAAAGTGGGTATAGCTTTGGATGACGGTTCTCTGCAGTCCTTTGAGTCAAGCGGATATATAACGGCACATTATGAAAGGGATATTCCTGCCGCGGCGGTTTCTGTTGAAAAAGCAAGAGAAAAGGTTCCGCCCGATATAAAAATTCTTGGTACGGGTCTTACGCTTATACCTACTGAAGGTAAAAACGAAATCCTATGCCACGAATTTGAGTGTGAAGACGCAAATGGGCAGAGATATATTATCTATGTAAATGCCTTAACCGGAGAACAGGAAAAGATATTCATTCTGCTTCAGGATGAAAACGGCACTTTAACTATATAACGCCGAAACAGCACCCTGCACGAAGAATATTCGGGCAGGGCGCTGTTTTTTGGAGTATGTTATTTCATGTACATTCCGATGATATTCAAATCCTTATCCATGGATATGGTATAAGTAAGAGTTGAATTTTCATATTTGCAGACGAGTACTGCAACGGCATAATCCTCGTCAGTAGACTTGTCTTTTTGACCGAAAACGGTTTCGGAAGAGTATTTTACAAATTTTCCGGCGGCATTTAGCTGTTTTGACCATGCATTTTCAAGCTGTTCAGGGGCAACCTGGCTTTCAAGGTCGTCACGGAATTCGGAAACGATGGCATCGTAGTCAAGCGTATTGATTACAGCAACCGTTTTTTCGGCACGGCTTATTACTTCGTCTTCTTTAAATGCATCTGACAGTTTTGTAGATGAGCAGGCAGACAAAGATAAAATAAGGGCAAAGACTGCTATATACGCAAAAGCCTTTTTCATATAAAATTCCTCCTTAATTTAACAATTTATAACTCAGTTTGAATTTAAACGGTAATTCCCCTTTATTATACATCCGAAAGAACAAAAGTTAAAGAGACAGTCCGCCTTTTTGCGAACTGCCTCTTTAAGATATACTAAAGCTGAGCAAAATTAGAGCATTTCAAGAATCTTTTCCTTGGGAACTACGCCGATTGATTTGTTTCTAACCTGTCCGCCAACCAAAACTATGAGAGTGGGAATGCTCATAACGCCGAAGCGCCCTGCAAGTTCCGGCTCATCGTCCACATTGACTTTGCAGACTTTAATATCCGCTCTCTCGTCCGCTATTGCATCGACAACAGGGGAGAGCATGCGGCACGGACCGCACCAGCTTGCCCAAAAATCGATCAAAACGGGCTTTTCGGAAGAAAGGACCTCGGTATCAAAGTTTTGGCTTGTTACTGTGACGACTGACATGGTAGTTCTCTCCTTTGCGTTTTTATTTTCAAAAGATCAGAGCGAGTACAAATGACTAAACAGCGTGTTTGCAATTAGTATGATACCCATTGCCGAGGCCGTTCAATACAGGCGTTTTCGGGAACAGCCGGAAAAACAAATACAGAGCTTAGAGCGGAGATTTTTTTATCCGGCCAAACTGCCGCGGATATCCGTCAGGCGTTTTTTTGACTTTTTTTATTATTACCGCACTGTGGAAAATATCTGTGCCGGGTATGTTGTATTTTTTTATTTCAGGCGAGGCACCGCCTAAAAAAGAAATTGCATTTGAAGCCTCTTTAAGCTCCTCAGACCAGTCCGGGCCTTTCATGGCTATAAAGACGCCTCCGACGTGGATAAACGGCATACAGAACTCGCAGAGAATATTCAGACGTGCAACAGCCCGGGAAACGGCAACATCAAAGCTACCGCCGATATCCGGAGCCAAGTCTTCCGCCCTTTCGCTTATGCACTTTACATCTTCAAAACCAAGCTCGTGGCACACCTCCGTTAAAAACGCCACACGCTTTTTATGGCTGTCAAGCAAAACAAGAGAAATGTCAGGTTTCACAATTTTTAAGGGAAGACCGGGGAAACCGGCCCCTGTTCCAATATCTATAACGGAAGCTCCCGAAAAATCGTAAATTGAGCAAAGGGCGGCACAGTCAAGGAAATGAAGGCGCGCCGTATTTTCCTCACCGGTAATAGCCGTAAGATTCATAACGTTGTTTTTCGCTGTCAGACAGTCATAGTACTTTTTGAAACGGCCGTACATCTCATCCGAAAACGGAATGTTAAGAGATTCAAAACCGCTGTATAAAATTTGCCGCATACATTCCTCCGCTGTGAGTGATTAGCGAGAACTAAAATATTAAAGCTTGTGCGGGGGCAAAGCTTTTCCGGGGACAGACAATAATATTCAATAAACCTGCGCGTAAAATAATACAGGGCGCATCATCTGATACACCCTGCATGATAACATATTTTTACCATTAAGTCTACAACTTATGCATAGAAATCATGGTCACCTATTGTTGTCATATATACGCGCGTATTGGTAAACCAAGAAGTTGCGCCGACGGTCGGATTGACGAAATATATGGAACCGCCGACGATATCGTAACCTTCAAGGCAAATCTTTGCAGCTATTACGGATTCTTCATTAGGTTCCTGATAGATTCCGCCAGTCTGTGTTACACTGAACTGGACACCATACTTGGAGTCAAAAATTACTCCGAAAACCGTGTCAGGACAGGTCGGATCGGCCACGCGGTTTACAACGACATTGCCAACGCCTATTTTGCCCTCTAAAGGCTGATTTCCGGCTTCTGCGTTTATCAGACGCGACAGCCAGTACAGATCCTGTTCGTTATAGTATGAGCTGGCATCTTCTATAACGGAGGGGTTGTCGGCAGAAAGGCAGACAGAGGACTCCGCCTCATCCCAAGAAACGTCGAACTGGTATATTTTTGCAAGCTCGCGTACAGGCAGGGCGACAGAGCCGTCTATGTTCAGAACCCCGTAGGGAATGTAAAAACACCTTCCGTTGACAGTCATATATCTGTCGCCAACCGTTGCCGTAAGATCAAGTTTATCTCCAGTTACATTTACGGTTCCCGTTTCATTATCCCATGCGATATCTGTTTGCTCGTCCAAGACATTAAAAAACTCTCTCAAAGTTATATATGTAGTGTCTTCAACTTTAAAGCCATCGGACATTTTTATCCCGTTTATGTATAGGGGAACAGTCTCATAGTCCGAACTGCGGCCGATATACACATTATTTACATCGGCAGACGCAAATCCGCTGACTATACAGACAGCCAAACAAATAGCGCATATCATGGATATTCGATTTAAGAATATTTTTTTCATAATACGCTCCTGTTTTTTATAATCAAAGATAGGTACAGTTTCCGTATTCTGATATTGTGACATAATTATTTCATTTTAACGCCGAAAATTCAATAGGAAATTTGTACAAAATGACATTGCTAAAATAATGAAAGCTGAACAGTTACCCAAGATAGGGATGAAAAGTGCTTGAATTTCAAGGGATTGACTCAAAATCTTGTATGTGCGTATTGACATGGAACCGGCAAGAAAAATGAATTTTACTACTCGGAAGGCTTAAAAAATGCAAGAAGGTTGTCAATAATTTTTCGTTATGTAAAGTGATTTTATTTATTCGGGAAGGCATAAGCACGCAAAAGTTTGTCATAAGTAAAGGGCATTAAAAAGAAAGACAAAGCATAAAAATCAATTATACAAAGGAAAAAAGAAAGGAGGAAAGGCGTGAATTTTAAAAAAGGCATTGCAACGGCAGTGGTAATTGCCGCGGGAGTTTATGTGGCTGCATCGTTTGACTCCCCTCCACAGGTAAAAAGCTTTCTGGAAAGAATTGCCGACGAAAGGAAATCGATAACAGCGGGACTTAATATTGAGCTTGGACAGAAGAAGTCCGGAAAGGAAGAAATAATAGAGGAAGGAGAAGATATATTTTATTTAAGCCCTGATGTATCACTTCCTCCTTTTCCGACAGAGCCGGAAATTCCGCATGTTTCCGAAAAGCCGGAAAGCGATGAACTTCCCCAAGTCCTTCCGACAACCATTCAAGGGGGGATGGTTATTACCAACAGCACGAGCTATGAGCTTGATTTGAAGGAGCTTATTTCAGAGGGAACGTCGGTACGTCTGGCGTCTAAAGGTCCTCAAATTCTGATAATACATACACACGGGAGCGAATCTTATACTCCTGATATGACAGATAACTATAAGCCTTCAGACACATTCAGGACGGAGGATTCCAGATATAATGTTATACGGGTAGGGGACGAGCTTGCGTCGTGTTTTGAGAGTTATGGATTGAATGTTATACATGACAGGAATATTTACGATTCCCCAAGCTATACGGGAAGTTATGCCAGGAGCGGAGAAGCGGTGAAAAAATACCTTAAGGAATACCCAAGCATATCGGTTGTGCTTGATGTCCACCGTGATGCAATAGGCAACGGCGATGTGGTTTATAAAACCGTTGCCGAAGCAGGAGGAAAACCATGTTCCCAGTTTATGCTTCTCGTTGGGACTGGGGAAAACGGGCTGGAACACCCAAAATGGCGAGAAAACCTTAAATTTGCGCTTTATTTGCAGTCTGCAATAATAAATAAGTATCCTTCTTTGGCAAGACCTATAGCATTAAAAAAGGAAAGATACAACCAGCAGCTTTCGACAGGCTGCCTTATACTTGAAGTAGGAAGCAGCGGAAACACTTTGAGCGAGGCTTTAAATGCGGTAAGATTGTTTGCCGATGCTGCAGCGCCAGCGCTTAAAGTTTTGTCCGATAAGGTGGAATAAAAAGGGAAATGAGGAAAACAATTTTTATTTTTTAGAGTCTTTTAAATTTTCAAATTTTTGTTTTTAACCTGCGAATAATTGCTCCTTCATGAGCCGATACTTATTTTGTCGGCAGTTTAATAAACATAACATCATTTTTAATTTTTCCGATTAAGGAGGAGCAAGAATGAACGTAAGCGACATCATGACAGGACACGTTATATCGATCTGTGAAGACGAGCCGGTTGTCGCAGCGGCAAGAATTATGAAGCAGAGCAATATAGGCGCGCTCCCTGTCAGGGACGGCAAGGGAAAGCTTAAAGGGATAGTTACGGACAGGGACATAGTGCTGCGCTGCGTTGCCTCAAACGCAAATGTCCAAGATGTCAAGATCGGCGAAATTATGTCGCGCAATCTTGTTACGGCTTCACCATTTGAAGAAGCCGAAAAAGCAGTTGCGCGTATGGGCGAATGTCAGGTACGCAGACTTCCTGTAACGGACAACGGAGTGCTTGTGGGTATTGTTGCTCTGGGCGACATAGCAAGAAAGAGCGAGTTCGAGATGGAAGCTGGAGAAGCACTCAGCGAAATTTCAGCAAATTTCAGAAGAAAATAATAACAAGCGCGAAAAGCTGTTGTATTCTGTAAAAAATGCGCGTCTTGAGTATGCTTTTAGGGGCTGACGAAGCCGAAGCATTTCACGGCGCGCATTTTCGCCCTATCCCGCTGCTGCCGCTGCAAGCAGGGGAGCCATGTCTGAGTATATCTCATCAAACTGAGAGAGCGGAAGGGGATTTTCTCCACGGCCCATCTCGACCGTATATCCCGGACGGTTGTATTCCTGAATAAACCAGTCCTTATATCCGGCGTTATCGCTGACGGGCGGAGTTTCGGAGAGCTCGTATCCGCTCGCTTCCGCAAGTTTAAGTCCAAGCTCGCGCGCCCCGGGCGGGTCAAAATTTGCAAATTTCCAATATATAACTTCCCCCTGAGTATGCAGGGCGATTATTGTGTCAGGAGAAATCGAGCGTGTAAATGCCGCCAAAGCGCTGCTTTCAGGCTCTGAGAGCGGTTTGCTGCCGACG
>JAAYWX010000416.1 GCA_012516225.1 Clostridiales bacterium | reverse complement strand
CTCTTATCCTTGAAAAACAGCGCGTTTATCAGCTCCTGTTCCTCCGGAGTAAGCTGCTTTAAGCAGGCCAACATTTTTTCGATCATAACGGCTTTCACAGCGGCATCCTCGACGCTTTCGGCATCGGAGGCAAACTGCCTGTTTTCCTCCAGGAGCCGGTCAAAGGAGTCCTCCCGGCCGGGGATATATGTAACGGTTCCTTTGGCGCGATCGATTCTGTATCTTTCCGCCTTCAGGTCATACTGCTGGTACTCCATCTTCCGGTCACTTTTTACCAGCGTCTCAATGATTTCATCGCTTAAGCCGGGATATTTCTCCCGGTAGTTCGTCTTTCTTTCAAATTCAGCCATAGGGTCTGTCCTCCATTTCGTGATTTTTGAAATCCGGAAATGAAGAACAAGCGGAGGGGATCGGCAGCCAATTGAGCTTGGCGCTTTATTTAATAAACAGAAAATGCCCGCGATTTGCCAACAGCAAACCGCGGGCATTTTCATGTCCCGATTACTTGTTAATTGGTTTATGTATTGAACACTGTGAAGAATGTCTTTATTTCAAGCCCCTTGGCAATGCCTTTGCTGTAATCCCCATTTTGTACCCCTTTCGTAATGGGCAAAAAAGCAAAGACATTCTTGCAATAAGTCTCCATTCACAGTTCTTAAACCCGTAAATACTGTGAAAGCATAACCCCGCCTGAAAGGGCAGGGCTATGCTTTATATTTGCTCTGTTCGGTAGCCAGGCTATCTTAGCGCCTCAGCAAGTAGCACCTTAGACCCTTTGGCTTTGCGTCGCTGCCTTTAGACAGGTTTGCCCTTTCGAAGATATTTAGTTTGTATTCCTCAGCACAAAATCCAAAATAGTGTATTCATCGCTCCCTTTTGAAAATTGTGACATCCAGATATCAGCATTAATGCTGAGTACAATTTGAATTGAATGCCACAACGTATTGATTACTATAATTTCCAAATGACATTCTGATAATAAAGACAACCAAATGTACAAAATGCAACAATAACTACAAATTTTACCTGTAAAGCATTTATTTGTTGTTGCAATTTGTCTAATTGGTTGTCTTTTGTTTATGGAAAAAAGCGTCAATTGAAATGAGGATATGAGGCATAACGACAGGCAATTAAATACTCCGTAGAAAATTAACTAATCAGGCAGAGGCAGGGATTGCGGGTTAATTGTCGCAATTGCCTGCCTGTTGTTTTTATACGAGAAGGTGGACAAATATGCGGAAAAATTAATTTTGTCCGCACTTATGTTTACAAATCCTGTCATCCCATCTCTTTAGCAATCGAAAGGTGGGATGCCGAATGATTATCGACTTAATAACAAAAGTACAAGAAGGCAATGAAGATGCGGCTTTATTGCTGGTTAAAAAGTTTAATCCCCTGCTCAAAAAATATGCTTTTAAACTATACTATGAGGATGCTTATAATGATCTTTTGGTTGATTTCATTGAGTTGATCCATAACGTTCAGCTTGATCATATCCGTAACAAAAGCGAAGGAAGTATGGTTTCCTACATATGCACATCTGTGCGAGCCAGTTACATTAAAAGGCTTGTGGACATAAAAAAACTTCACAACTTTATATCTTTTTCCGAATTAAGCGACAGCGAGCTGTATTATGCAGATGTTTTATCTTCTGCATATGATGAATATTTCAAACAGGAACTGCCGGATATACATATAGTGTTAACCGCCGCGGAGCTGTCGGTTATAAAAATGATTTATTATTTTGGTTACACCGCAACGGAGATCGCATCGACTAATGGAACTTCAAGACAAGCTGTCAACCAGATGAAAAAGAGAGCTTTAAAGAAATTGAAGCACCTGTTTTCGGACAAGCCGGAACGGCGGGCGAAAATATGAACTCAATTATTAATTATTGCAAGATTGCCGTTGCGGTGCTGGGAGGTATACTCGGATGGCTTTTGGGAGGGTTTGATTCCTTTATCTATGCGTTAATCGCTTTTGTAGCAATGGATTACGTGACCGGAGTATTGGTTGCTATTCACAATAAAAAAGTATCAAGTGAAATAGGTTTTAAGGGCATTTGCAAAAAAATCCTAATATTTATTCTTGTTTCAATGGGCAATATTATTGACCAATATATCCTTGGTTCCGGAAGCGCTTTAAGAACGTTGCTTATTATGTTTTACTTATCAAATGAGGGCATCAGCATTATCGAAAATACAGGCAAAATGGGACTCCCATTTCCACGAAAATTAAAGGACGTCATAGAAAAGCTAAAAGAAAACGATGATAATCGTGATTAACTTACCATCATTACATTTTTTTGATGCCGAAGCGAGATGAGCAAGTTGCTCACGGATAGAAAAACCGCGGGCTGCCCCGGAAGCCGAGGCAGCCGCGCGCGCGATAATCAGTATTGACATTACATCCGCTTAATCCCAATAAACCCACGGAAGAGCCTCGCAGGCAACCAAGTTATCAGGCTGCTTATTGGCATTCGGTTGTTGTCAGCCCTTCCATGTGCTCGAAGACGCAGTGGAAATCAATAAGCTGGCGCATCGTGATGAAGGGTTTATTTGTCAGTGCTCTTCCTATACGTTAATACGTTTCTTCTGCTGAATAAAAAGACTGTGTTTCCAGTAATTTGCCTGCGGAATTATAAATTTTAGCCATCGAACATACTCTGTATGTACCGTTACTGACATAATAGTAGTTCTCGACTATAAGACCCTGACCCGATCCGGAGCCATTCCAAGATTTAATGGTTGTCCATCCGCTGCTGGTATATTTTTGCAAGGAGACGGTAAGCTCGGCGGTATAGGAATTGCTTGAAGCATCTACAGACCCTGAGCAACGGGCTTTCCCGGACGAGCTTATGTCAAGTCCTGCGCTCATCGACCATATGTACGTAAATTTAGGCGACATAACGCTTTCGGCGGTATAGCTGCCCGTACCTGCTGCGAATGCGGGTACAGTCATGAAAATTGCCAGAAACAATGCTAAACAAATGCTGATTGTCTTTTTCATGATGAAAACCTCCTTCATTATCTTTTCACTAATAAAAGACAACAAAGGAGGTCTTTTGCAATACATATATTTTATAACTTTTATTTTATGAATTTGACGCCTTCGGCCATTTTTATTGCCTCATCCGCACTCAGCTGGCCCTGAATAGTGAAAAGATGATTGTCCATAGCCCATACCACGGAGGTTGTGGAATCCTTAACCGACAGTGTTCCATCCTGGCCGTTGATCTTAACCGTTTCTACAAGTGAAGCGTTTTCCGTATCGACGGCAATACTGTTTTTAGAATTATATTCGGTGTAAATAACAGAAGAATTATCTTCACGTTTCGTAAATATGATTTTTTTTTGCGGAGTCGGAATACGAAATGCTGCTTGCCTCATAGCCTTCCGGTATATATGTCGGAACATATGCATTTGTCCAGTTTACTATCAATTGCCCGTTATTTTGATTATCGTTACTGTCTTTTAGTTGAAAGGCCGTAAATTTAGGTTCAATACTAATCAAAAAATTCAAAACCTGGATACGGAATGCCTGGACGGTCAGCATCATAGCAGAAAACATGACGACTAGGGCCAGCATAGCTGAGGCCGCCCTTGTAAATATTCTTGATGCGCGATGATTTCTTCGGTTTTTTCCGCTGTTTTTAAATGCAAATCCACCAGTCCGGCAAATCTGTCAACATCCTTCTGAGAGGGCAGATTTGCCGGATCGTCTTTAAGCCGTTCGTTTTCTTCAAAAAGGAGTTTGCCTTCTTTTTCAGCTGCGTCATTCATTACTAAACGGAATAAAGCGTCTTCATATTGTTCGTTAAGTTCCCGGATTCTATCCGCATTGTTCCTCGGCATAATCACGCATCCCCCTTTCCATGAGCTTTCTGGCATTTCGTCGGGCGCGCGTCAGGTATTGCCGAACGCTGTTCGGCGCTATGCCCAATATTTCGGCTATATCCTGATCGCTCATCTCAAGCATGTATTTGAAATAGAGAAGGTCTTTTTGCCCCTGAGGGAGCCTGGATATTGCGTCGTTTAATAATTCCAGTTCTTCCTGCCGGATAAGCCGTGCTTCGGACTCATTTTTCAAGATTAAAAAGGTCTTCCGTTATATCCATATTTTCAATGTAATACATGCGCCTGTTTTCAACCTTCTTGTGCTTAATGTAGTTTATGGAAACGCTTCTTGTAGTATAGACAACATAAGCGGTGGGTTTGCAACAATCAAAAGTTTGAAGCAGTGAAATTTTATCCATTAACTTTATGAAAGCATCATCTATCAGATCTTCAATATCCTCAATGCTGTGCGTTATGCTGAAAATCGTTTTTCGGACGAGGCCATAATAGTTTTTATATAAATCAAGCATGAAAGCCCTGTCGTCGTCAAGCTGTGCTATTATTAATCCTATCATAAAGCAGTACCCCTTATTGTGCGGCTCATAGGCAGTCAAGTGAAGATGTGCAAATGCCTTTTATGTGTTTTTATAAGCAACGATTAGTTTAATAAGATCAAGCAGCGCTTTCTGGTCCGCAAGCGGCAGACTGCTGATTAAACTATAGCCTTTGGCAGCGATTTGGTTGTCCGCACTGCCAGTAATTATGTTTTCAAAAAGGACCTCGAGCGGCACCTGCAACGCACGTGCAATTTTCGCTATGCTTTCAAGTGTGGCGTTTTTTTCTCCGCGTTCCACTTGTCCGATATATGTAAAATGCAATCCCGCTTTTTCGGCTAATTCGTCTTGACTAAATCCTGCCTTATTTCTGTAGCTTCGCACTCTTTCACCAACTATTTTTGCGATATCCGACATAAATTTACACCCCTGATATATACTACAGGCTTTCTTTTGGGCGTGGAATAGACTATAAATATTACTTCTCTTAGCCCAAATACTATAAATATTAATTTTGTAAAATGATGTATTATAAGTATTGTTTTCGATATAAAAATGGCAGGAACTGCTACGGTACCTGCTATTTTCTGATAAAAAATATGGATATTCTGTGAATGTTCAAATTCCAAAGCGCCTCATTTGATGAATTAATATTTCTGTCAGCGTGTTGCAAATTGCCTTCAAAATTGTCTTTATATAATGATACGGGCCGCGGATTTAGACTGGAATCATACTTGAATATTTATCCGTCCAATTAGAATGGTTTTTCAGATATGAATGAATAACGATTGCCTCGAGGAATCCATTAAATTCTTATTGTGCGCTTGGAATTGGTCGGGAGGTACTGACATTAAAAATGAAAAACAAAATCATAGTTGGGCAGAAAATCTGTCCAACTATGATCAGCAAAACGATAATTACTGGGCTGTGGAACTGGAGTTACATCCAGCCACCAGCCGAACCATTGGAATCGTCTTTGTCAATAGTAATTTTCCCAGTTCCACTTCCAATGGTGGTTCCATTGGAATACTGCTTGAGCGCATACCCCGTGTACGTGCTTGATCCGCTCCACCCGGATGCTCCGGCAAGCCATGTGTAAGTGAAAGTGTTCTGGTAATAGGTAAGTACCGCTCCGGAACCATAAAGGCCAAGCGCATAAGGGTAGTTCTGCGCGGCAAAGACCGCCTTGACTGCCTGCAAGTAGCTTTTAATGGGTCCGCTGATGTCGCTCGCACTGGCATCATAATCGACTGTGAAGTAGATCGGAGTGCCGGAAGGCTGCCCTATCGCCTGGGCAGCAGAGATTGCGCTTGTAGCGTCAGATGTCCCTTTATCAGCAGTAAAATAAGATGAACTGGTCGGCGAGCCTTTTTCCCAAATAGAGACGATATAGAGGCCACCCCCTGTAATTATGCTTTTTTCAGAAGCTGTCAAAGCATAGCTTCCTGCCAAGTATCTTCCAACAAAAGTGTAGCCTCCGCTGACAAGCGTCGCCAGTCTGGCCGTAGTGATAGTGGTCGCCGTGTCACAACCTAACGCCATAATAATTCCTTCTTTCATTATTTTGTTATTCTCAAACCTGAATAAACTGGACGT
>JAAYWX010000415.1 GCA_012516225.1 Clostridiales bacterium | reverse complement strand
TGGAATATGTCAAGGACTGGTCGGTTTCGAGGGCGTATCTTAACCCACAATCCATACAGACACTGCTGCAAAAAGCAGCTTGATTTATTTTCGGAGTCCACAAATTGCGAACTTCTCTTGACACTATCTATTAACAGTTTTATTTCCTTGTTAACTGTTACCGTTCTCACATAAAACCATTGTATGGAAGTGCCCAACCAAAGAGCAGAAATAAAGTAGTAAGTATTCCCGCTGCTACGAGAATATAGCCGTAAACCCTGTCACGTTTGTAATCCGCCAAATTTCTTTCTGAGGATGGAAGTATCATCAGCTTTTCATGATATCTTTTCTCCGCCTCTGTAATCGGATATTTTTTTGATCCAATAATTGCAAACAGCAGACTTAGATAAAGTCCTATAAAAAACGGATCAAAAAAATTAATTAAGATTGAACTAAACGGTGAAACTCCGGCACTAACAAGGCTCTTTGAAACAATAAACCCAAGAAATCCTGCAATCATAGACCATCGTGCGCCCGTGGCAGACAGTTTTTTACAAACTATTCCGCCAACAGCCGGAACAGCCCATGATGCCGCTATAATTGTTGATGCAAACCAAGAAATAATTCGTATACTGCTCAAGTCGAAGAATGACAGGATTAATGATATGACACCAAACACAAGCATTATTGTGCGGCTCACTTTTAGTTGCTGCTTTTCGTTCTTAAATTTAACGCTGACAATATCAGATGTTATAGAAAATCCTATTACAGATAAAAATGTAGACGCTGAAGATAAACCTGCGGCCATGATTCCGGACAGCAATAAAGTGCCTACCAGCTTAGGCATCACGTTTAGCGCCGCCCAGATTAGCACACGCTGAGCGTCTTCCATGCCCGGATTCAAATTTATAATGGATATGGACACTAAATTTAAAAACAAAAGGAATACGGTAGTGCAGATCGCAGCAATAGCACCTGAGCGAAAAATGACGTGTTCCGTTTTAGCCATCATATTCCTGCCTGCCTGCCACGGCGAAACCCCAACCGTAATAAACCAAATGATACCCATCGTGACGGAATACATAATTGCGCCAAAAATTGTGTCCGAACCGGTTCCTGCAATATTTCCGTGGTAGTCCAGCAAACCTTCCGGTTTTTGCGGGTTATTTACGAGATTGGTCAAAAGACTTGATATGCCACCCTGAGCATTGAACACATATACGCCGGCAATAATCGTTGAGAACAAGAAAGTAAGGAACATTATGGTATCGGTAAGGATGACCCCTTTTGATCCCGAATAAAACGTAAAACCTGTGAAGCAAGCCCATGCGATAATTAGGCATATCCATTTAGGAATGCCGATCATCTCCTGCATCAAAATTCCAACACCGGAGATGGACGCCAAAAGATAAGCAGTCAGAGAAATAACTGTTGTAATTCCGGCAATGCGCCGTATCTTAGGATCGTTATATCGAACTCCAAAGTATTCGGGCATTGTGCCGCATTCGGAGCGGCGCAGATAGCGTCCAAAAAACAAAGGACCAAAAACATATCCGCAGGCACATATGCTGTTAAGCAACACAAGAGATGTAATGTTACCGTTATAGCACCATGCTTGATCTCCCATAAAGCCGTTCACCGATAGCATAGAAGCAAACAGAGTACCGGCAATGAGAATTGTTGGCGCATTGCGGCCACTAACGTAATAGTCGTTAACATCCTTAATGCTACGTCCAGCCCAAACCCCTACAACCATATAAACAATTAGGCTTACAATAACGCCTATTAAATAAATGCTCATTAGCATTCCTCCTTTACGTGAAACAAATCAATTCCCCTTACCGCAAAATGCTCGTCTGCTAAGAGCAAATATGCCGGAAATTGAGGCTGATTTGTGCGACGCCGGAAGTTATTTGCTTTTGGGAGTATCCTTATCTTTGTCTGACAATATCTTTTTTTCTTCTTTTTTTAGTATTAAATTCATGGCAATTCCAGATGCTGCTAATATCCCGCCAATGAATATTGAAAAAATGATTTCTCCCATATGAAACTCCCTTCTATGTCAAATCTGCACAACGTTAATTTGTTACATTTTTGACAATGCGGCTCGAAGGAAGCTGCTGTTGAGCAACCCCCTTCTTTTGCCGCTTAGTAGATTTCTTGCAATTTCAAAGTTTTTTCGCCTTTAAGATTATTTTAGTCCCATGTGCTTTGAGATTATCATTTTTTGGATTTCAGAAGTACCTGCATATATCTCAGTAATTTTAGCATCTCTCATCATGCGTTCAACGGGATAGTCTCTGGTGTATCCATAACCTCCAAAGAGTTGAACCGCTTGACGGGTAACATCGCCGGCAACCTCAGAAGCAAAAAGCTTTGCCATGGATGCCTCGGAAGAAAACGGTCTATTGGCATCACCCATACAAGCTGCGCGGTATACCAACATACGTGCCGCATCGACTTTGGTTTGCATGGATGCCAGTGCAAACTGAGTATTCTGGTAGCTGACGATCGATTTTCCAAATTGAGTACGGTCTTTTGTGTATTTTATGGTTTCATCAATAGCACCCTGTGCAATACCCAGTGCCTGCGCTGCTACAGCAACACGTCCGCCATCTATTGCAGCCATAGCCACTTTAAATCCCATACCTTCTTCCCCAAGAAGATTTTCTTTAGGTACTTTTACGTTATTGAAGATAAGCTCATAGGTGGCACTGCTGCGAATGCCCATTTTTTTCTCCTTTGTGCCAAAGGTAAATCCTTCCATACCCTTTTCAAGTATAAACGCCGAGATGCCTTTTTTACCCTTTTCCTTGTTTGTAACTGCAAATACAACGTAAACATCCGCATAATAGCCGTTAGTAATAAAGCACTTACCGCCATTTAGGAGATAATAATCCCCCTTATCCTCCGCTGTTGTCCTCTGCATCGATGCATCTGAACCGGCAGACGGCTCAGTAAGCCCGAACGCACCCAGTTTTTCACCGGTAGCAAGTTTAGGAAGATATTTTTGTTTTTGTTCTTCTGTTCCAAAATGAATGATAGGCCAGCAGCACAGGGCTGTATGTACAGAAATAGTAATGCCAGTGCTTGCACACGCTTTGGAAACTTCTTCTACAGCCAGAACGTTCTCCATGTGACCCATACCTCCCCCTTCATATTCCTCGGGGACGGTAATTCCAAGCAAACCAACTTCTCCCATAAGAGGGATTAGTTCAGCCGGAAAGCGCTCTTCCTCGTCAAGAGATGCAGCAATGGGTCTTATCTCTTTATCTGTAAATTCTCGAAACATCTTCTGCAGCAGTTGCTGTTCATCATTCAGAAAAAAATCCATAATATAATGCTCCTTTGTTGCTTAGGAATATGTAATTAAAACTTTTATCAGTCTTTGTACTGTTTGAGAATAGCTCTGGCAGCTATTTTGGTCTGGATTTCACCGGTACCGCCGGAAATGCGCGTAATTCTAAGGTCACGGTAAATGCGGCTGACACGATGGCCGCAGTATCCAAAACCTCCCAGAACCTGAAGCGCCATATCCACAATCTCGTTTGCGCTTTCGGAGCAATACTGTTTTGCAATGGATGCCTCTGCTCGGGTCAGGCAGCCGTTATCTTTATTCCACGCAAAGTGAAGCAGCATATCTCTCATGGAGTAAATGCGCATTGCCATGTTCATTATGTGATTCTGAATCAGTTGGAAGTTTCCAATTGTTTGACCAAATGCAGTTCTCTGGTTAGCATATCTGCAGGCATCTTCATAAGCGCAAAGGGCTTGTCCATATGCGTTGAAAGCATCAATCAGGCGTTCATAGTCAAATCCCTTTGATGTTGCCATAAGTCCGTTGCCTTCAAAGCTGAACATATCTTTCTCTTCAATCTCGACATTGTCGAACCAAACATCGTTTACGTCCTCCATGTCAAGTCCCATTGTTTCCATGCGTTCTTTCCTGCATCCGGGAACGTTTGTGGGAACAAACCAAAGAGTAAGCTGTTCGGGGTTGTCTGAATTCTTGCACAGGGTCAGCATATAGTCGCTACGCTGAGCTCCGCTTATAAAGTGCTTGTGCCCGTTAATATAGACTTTGCCGTTTTTACGGGTATAGGTTGTCATTATTGTGTTGCTTGATAAGTCAGTCCCTGCTGTTGGCTCGGAAAATCCCTGAGCAAATGCAGGCTCTCCCTTAAAGAACATCGGCATAAATTTGTCAATTTGTTCCTTGGTTCCCCACTCAAGCAAAGAATCGGCCTTTACATGATCCCAGAACAGATAAATGGGTGCTCCGGCACGCCCAAGTGCTTCCATAACCAAAAACATGGTAACAGCACCTTCACCCTCTCCACCTGCTTCTTCGGGTAAAAACATACTGAAACAGCCCAGCTCCCGAAGGATGTCCCAAAACTTTTCAGGATGCTGGTGCTTATCACAGCACTCTTTAAAATATGTTTCCAGATTCTCTCGGTTCATTGCTTCTTCAATAGCCTGAACCATGAGTTCCTGTTCCTCTGTTAATCTAAAATCCATTTCATAAACCTCCATTTATTTTTTAATCGTCTTTTAGCATAAAAATTCCGGGTTTCTGATGTCTGCCTATTTTTTTAATTTTCTGCCTTCAACGGCCTTCCAAGAGCATCCTTTTTGTTCTTAATCATACGCGTTTCTATAATTG
>JAAYWX010000414.1 GCA_012516225.1 Clostridiales bacterium | reverse complement strand
GTTCTACCATTTCCCGATATAATTCGTCGGGATCAAGAAGCGGTTTATGATAAAGATGTTCAAGCAGTGTGTTTTTTATCTCACAGACATTCTTCAGGCGGCTTTTGAGAATCTCGTCATCGAAAAGCTCATTAACCTGAAACCCTATTTTTGCAAATTTATCCGAGTAAAACGGCGCGATCCCCGACTTTGTGGATCCAAAAGCCCTGCCGCCGAGCCGTTCCTCTTCATATGCGTCAAAAAGAATATGATACGGCATTACAACCTGTGCACGTTCAGAAACAATAATGCGCGGAGCCGGAACTCCGCTTTCTTTAAGAGCGTTTATTTCTTCGGTAAAAGAACGTATATTAAGAGCGACACCATTTCCGATTATATTTGTAACATGTGAATAAAATACCCCCGAAGGAAGCGAATGAAGTGCAAAACGCCCATAGTCGTTTATTATGGTGTGTCCGGCATTGGCGCCGCCCTGAAAGCGTATGACCATATCTGATTTTTCAGCAAGCATATCCGTTATCTTGCCTTTGCCCTCATCTCCCCAGTTCGCGCCAACAATAGCCTTGACCATAAAAATGTCACCTCGTAGATTAAATTGTGGTTTTATTCATATTTTTACCGCTTGATAATTGTATAATATATTGCATTCTTTTGCAAGGTGAAAATTAAGTCTTTACTTTCCCTATTTACTGATATAGAATGAGTGTGCGTTAGCGTACTGTCTTGCTAAGTGTGGTTTTTACGCATATGGCTTTACATATTTTATATTTACATTTTATCATTTACATATTTAAAGAACAGGTGGTGTTTTAATGAACAAACAGACAAAGAAACCCCGCAACGAGGAAATGTACCGGGCAATTTTAACCCTCAGGACCGTTGAGGAGTGCATAAATTTTTTTGAGGACCTTTGCACAATAACAGAGCTTCAGGCAATGGAGCAGCGATTTCAGGTTGCATCTCTTTTAAATAAGGGCTGTATTTACAATGAGATACTGGAACAAACGGGAGCAAGCAGCGCAACAATCAGCCGTGTAAACCGCAGCCTGCAGTACGGTCAGGACGGATACGCCTGTGTATTTAAGCGTCTGGCCGAACAAGAGGAAGACAATTAGCCGCTTTACACGCCTGCCTGCACCGCAAAACGGCCATTGGTTTACGATGGTCGTTTTCGATTTGTATAAACAAGAAAGGAATGAAAAATGTGAGTGCTTACGGCCCTCTCGCTCCTGTTTACGACAAATTTACAAGCGATATAAAATATGAAGATTTTGCGGATTTTTATGAAAAAGTTTTTGAAGCCCGCGGCAAAAGCGTCAAAACACTGCTTGACGTGGGCTGCGGTACGGGAACCCTTACTGCCATAATGGCACGACGAGGCTATGAAATGGTTGCCGCGGACTCTTCCTCGGATATGCTGTGTATTGCCCAGGAAAAGTTTTCGGAATTGGAAAATGTTATACCCCCTCTTTTTCTTTGCCAGTCTATGACTGAGCTTGATCTATATGGAACCGTTGATTCTGCCGTATCTTGTCTTGATGCGGTGAATTATCTGCCACCGTCGGATATGCCTGAATTTTTCAGACTGCTTCATCTTTTTATTGAACCAGGCGGCCTTTTGATTTTCGATATAAATTCTCCCGAACGTCTTCGCTCGCTTGATGGCTTCACTTCCGTTGATGAAGATGAGAATAGCCTGTGTCTTTGGCGGGCAGACTTTGATGAGGAGCAGAACGCTTTATATTACGGTATGGATTTGTTTACCCGCAGGGGGCGTTTCTGGCAACGTTCCTTTGAAGAGCACATCGAATATTCCTATGAACCGGAAGCGCTTGTAAAACTCCTTGAAGATGCGGGTTTTTCGGAAACGGAAATTTGTCTGGAAGGCCCGCAGAACGAATTCGGCAGAATATTTATCATCGCTGAAAATACTCCGCATTGAGGTTGAGAAAAATGGATGAAATTATTCGCGCAGTAACTCAGGACGGACTTGTAAAAATATCCGCCGTCAGCGGACGTGCCCTTGTCGAAAAAGCCCGTACTATTCACAATCTCAGTCCCGTCGCGGCTGCAGCGCTGGGCAGGGCACTCTGCGCCGCCTCCATGATGGGCGAAATGATGAAGGAAGATGATTCTTCGCTCACTATACGGATAAACGGGGGTGGTCCTCTCGGAACCATAATCGCCGTTTCCGACAGCGGCGGCAATGTACGCGGTTATGTTCAAAACCCGTACGTTGATCTTCCTCTTAATGACTTCGGCAAACTTGACGTTGGTACTGCCGTGGGAACAAACGGAACTCTTACAGTAAGCCGCGACCTTGGTCTGAAAGAACCCTATATAGGTTCATGTGCTCTTTTAAGCGGCGAAATAGCCGAGGATCTCACTTATTATTTTGCGGAAAGTGAACAGATCGGAACAGCATGCGGGCTTGGCGTTCTCGTTGATACCGACCTTTCCATTTCATGCGCCGGTGGCTTTATAGTGCAGCTTCTCCCCGGCGCTCCGGATTCGCTGATTGAAAAAATTGAAAACAACATACATGAAATGGGTCCTGTAACAGGTGTTCTTCAGAATAGCTCCGCAGAGGAACTTATAAACCGTGTTCTTAGCAGCTTGTCACCCGAAATCCTGCAGCGTGTTCCAGTTGAATACCGCTGCTACTGCAGCCGGGAGCGCGTTGCTCGCGCCGTTGAGAGCATCGGCAAAGAAGAACTTGAAGAAATCGTAAAATCCGGTGAAAATACTGAGATAACCTGCCACTTCTGCAACACAGTTTATGTTTTTTCGCCTGAAGAAATAGCTTTGCTTCTCCATTCCGGCAAATAAAAACATAGTTTAGTCGAAAAAATGCTAAAATGGACCTTGACAATTTCAAAATTATTTAGTATACTGGCAAAGCCGCTTGGGTTTAAGCCAGTTTGGGAGCATAGCTCAGCTGGGAGAGCACATGCCTTACAAGCATGGGGTCACAGGTTCGAGCCCTGTTTCGCCCACCATAAGCGGCCCAGTAGTTCAGTTGGTTTAGAACGCCAGCCTGTCACGTTGGAGGTCGAGGGTTCAAGTCCCTTCTGGG
>JAAYWX010000413.1 GCA_012516225.1 Clostridiales bacterium | reverse complement strand
GTCCATATCGCCCCTACTTTCTGCTTAGAAATTCAACAGAAAAAAGCTCACTCATAATCCAGGTACTTTAAAAGCCCCTCAAATCCGCTGCCGTTAACGCTACTCGTAATAAAAATATCCTTTGCTCCGGCATTTTTCAGGTAAAGTACGGCTCTTTCGATCTGCCTTTCGTCGGCAATATCGCTTTTTGTAACCACGCCGATTACCGGCTTGGAAAAAGAGCTTGCGTATGCAGGCGGAAACATGCTGCCATCTTCAGTTGCATCCTGAACCAGCACTATCACATCCGCATCCGTAGAACTCACCTGAAGCGCACCACGGTAACAATTACGTTCCAAATATTCGCCCGGAGTATCTATCATAGTCTGATTTACGACTTCAACCGTTTGAGTTTTTTTATATCTGAGAGACTCCCGGCCGATATACTGGCACATAGTAGTTTTCCCGGCAGATGACCTTCCAATCAAAATTATTGTTTTCTTTTTATTATTATCCATAGTATGCCTTTTTATGTCTTCGTTATAGGGGCACCCGAAAATCCCATCATATCGCAGAGGACTTCCATGACGCGCTTCAGCGCCTCCTGCACTCCGGAAACATCTCCGGTTATAAGCAAGGACCCATTGAAACGGTCAATAAATCCTATTTTTACATCAGCCGCTTTTGTTACAACATCCGCCGCAATTATTGCCGCTTCGCTTGGAGTTATAGTAAATATTCCTATTGCTCCTCCGTTGTCAATAAGCCCAAGTTTGCTGTACAGATTGTCATCGGGATTAGCGATAACGTGTGCAAGCGTCACTTGCTTTCCGGGAACAAATTCCTGTATTATTCTTTTTTTCTCTTCGAATTCATCCAACGCAGTGCACCTCCCGTTTGATGAAAATGCTATAATAAGCAAAAAAAGCCTCTAAGGTTCAATCCTCAGGAGCTTCGTCGCTTAATCCACAATTGAGCACTGCATCGCACTCATTTATCTGAAATTATTTAAATTCTTACAATAACACAACTAAAACCAAACATGGATATTGCCGTCTTTTGGTGCTCATTTCGTTGAAATAATACCATAATTAATTTCATTCGTCAATAATTTTGCAAGATTTTTATAAGCGCATGAAGTTTAAAATTAATTTTCATTTATTGTGAAAAATAAACGAAATTTTATAATGCTCATTTTTCTACCATTTCCCTGCCCATGCTTTACGGAAAATATCGTTTATCGCTTCGGCATTAACCGGTTCCGGATTTGTTGCCGTGCATCGGTCAGCAAGCGCTGTCTCAACCATTTCAGGAAGGACACTTTCAAATTCTTCTTCGCTTATACCCGTACTCTTAATATTTGACGGCATACCAAGCTCCTCAATGAAGTGCCTCGCGGTGCGTATCAGGTTTAGGGCGCTTTGCCTTGTACTGGCAGTTTCCAAGTTAAGCAAGCGGCTTATTTTTGCATATCGGTTGGCTGTCGCTGTGAGCTTGCTCGTACATCCGGCATTATAGCTCATTACATACGGCAGAAGTATTCCGTTTGCCCTTCCATGGGGAATATGAAATTTCGCTCCAAGAGCATGCGCCCTGCTGTGGTTGATGCCCAATCCTGCATTTGAAAATGCTGCTCCGGCAAGGCAGGAAGCGTTGTGCATTCTCTGTCTGTACTCAAGATTTTCCGGTTCCCGGTATGTCCTGAGAAGATAGCGATAGACGAGCTTTATCGCCTTTTCTGCCATTGCATCCGAAAAATCTGTCCGTCCCGTTGAAACAAACGCCTCAATCGCGTGTGTGAAAACATCAATTCCCGTATCCGCCGTAACCGCGGGCGGCAAGCTTGCTACAAGAGTCGCATCCAGCACGGCTACGTCTGGTAGCAGTTTATCATCGATCAAGGGATATTTTACACCTTTTTC
>JAAYWX010000412.1 GCA_012516225.1 Clostridiales bacterium | reverse complement strand
TAATATAAGGAATAAATGGTTAAAAATAGTAATTTACAAAAGTTAGAAAAAAAGGTATACTTATAGAATTAGTGGCGCAAGTGATAAAGGTTAATACCGTGGCTGATTCTGCTTGTTCCGGTTACACAGAACAGTTGAAGATGGGAAGGGGGGCGATTCCGATGGGGCTATAATCCGTTGAGAAAGGCAAAATTATTAAAAAGATTGGAGGAAACATTGTGAAAAGCAATAAATCTGCCTCAACGGCAAGAGTTTTGGCTTTTACGCTGGTTATTGCTATGCTTTGCATGACAAGTGCATTTGCAGAAGAATACACTTCCGCGAAAGTTCCTCATACCGCAGGTAATTATACTTACAATGAATGGTCATCGCTTTACATTGACCCAGATTCTCAATGCAGAGCGGGGACGTGGATCTGTACGGACAATTATAAGAATGTTCCCGCTTACACAATGGGAGCGTATGCACGGCTGTATAGCGAAGCGACAGGAGATCTGATAGGTTATACGGGCTGGCGCTATAATACGAGTGAAGAATATTTCACATTTGCAATTACAGAAGGGATAACGTATTCCGGACTTGTGTACAGCCAGGGGCAAGTACGTCTCTATACGGGAACCGGGTATGAAACGCACGATGCGCCTCAGACAACCTATGCCATGTCCGGCTTATCTGCCGCCAATAAAACAGCTCTTGAGGCTCTTGAAGCAGGGCTTGATAAAAACGGTATGTATCCCAAGAATCAGTTGGGGCAGACATACGGTTCCGCTCTTTTAGCAGAGAAAGTTGGTTCTGAGCCTGATTTGATTGCAGCAGTTGGCGAGGGATATGTACATGGATATGTCAAAGCTGAAGATTTAAATCCGGATATAAAAAATCCTGCAGAAGCTGAAGCTTACATGAAAGCACTGGAAGAAAATAATACAGTTCCGCTCTATGATGTAAATGGAAATGTAATCGGGACATTTGTTTTGGCGGAATTAAAAGTTGACGGGTCAGATAACATGGAGCTTGCAGAGATCCAGGCAGCAGTGGAAAAAACACCGTATAAAAAGGCATCCTACCCCCAAAACAGCAAAGGAGAAACTTACGGCAACGACTTTATGTATCAAGCCTTTGGGTACTACCCCGATTTGATTGCAGCTATCGGCACCAACGGACATCGTGGATATGTGAAATATAAAGATTTGAGCAAAAACGATCCGTCTACACCTGAAGAAGCGGCGGAGTATATGAAAAACTGTTCCGTTTCCCGTACAATTCCATTGTATGATAAAGAAGGCAATGTCATTGGAGTGTTTCTTATAGGAAGCGGCAATAACGGACCGAAAGGGAAGTCTTTTAACAGTGCAGAGGAAATCCAAGCGGCAATGAGGGCTGCGGATTGCAGCTAAAGAAAAGCTCGCTTTAAAACTCTGCGGGACGGAGTGTTTATACTCCGTCCCCTTTTAGTAAATTCAAATACGCAGTAATTATATGGATCAAGTTGCGGCTATACCATTTTTTCCTGTTTAACTTTTTTATCTATAATATGTCTTGAGGAAAGTTCTTTTAGAATGTCTTCATTTGTTATACCCATTTCAACCATCATCACCATAACATGATAGACAAGGTCAGACACCTCATAAACCGTTTCCGCCTTATCTCCGCCTTTTGCGGCGATTATAACCTCCGTACTCTCTTCTCCGACTTTTTTGAGTATTTTGTCGATACCCTTTTCAAAAAGGTAAGTGGTATAGCTTCCTTCTTTTCTGGATGTCTTGCGTCCTTTTATAAGCTCGTACAAATTATCAAGGGAGAATTCACCGGGGGTACCGCTCTCATATACTTTGTCCTCAAAGCAGCTTTCATTGCCGAGATGGCAGGCTGGACCTGCTGGATTAACCCTTACGACAAGAGCGTCCCGGTCGCAGTCTGCTGTTATATCAACTATTTCCTGAATATTTCCGCTGGTTTCCCCTTTGCGCCAAAGTTCTTTCCTTGAGCGCGACCAAAAGCACGTTCTGCCCTCTTTCATTGAGATTTCAAGGCTTTCTCTGTTCATATATGCAAGGGTCAGCACTTTTTTGCTGGCATAATCAACGACGATTGCGGGGATAAGCCCCTTCTCGTCAAATTTCAGTTCGTCTATACTAAGCATATAATTTCTCCAATTTTATAGTCTGACGGGTATTCCTTTTTCGCGGAGTCTTACCTTCAGTTCCGGAATCTTAACCTCTCCGAAATGGAAAACCGATGCCGCAAGTCCCGCATCCACTTTAGGAAGATTGCTAAAAAGAACGGTAAAATCATCTATACATCCTGCGCCTCCGGATGCAATAACAGGAATATTGACAGCCTCGCACACCGCTTCAAGCATAGATATATCAAAACCGTTTTTTACACCGTCGGTATCTATGCTGTTTAAAACTATCTCTCCAGCACCTCGTTCGACACCGCGCTTTATCCACTCTAAGGCATCCAGTCCGGTGTTTATCCGCCCGCCTTTTGCAAAAACTGTAAAGCGTCCGTCCACACGCTTTACGTCGGCGGAAAGCACCACGCACTGACTGCCGTATTTTTTTGCGGCTTCATATATAAGATCCGGATTTCGTATAGCTCCGGAATTTACGCTGACTTTATCAGCCCCGCATTTTAGCACACGGTCGAAATCCTCCAGCGTATTTATTGCACCGCCCACCGTCAGAGGAATAAAAATCTGTTCAGCCACCTTGCGCAGAATATCCGCAAAAAGGCTTCTCCCTTCGCTTGAGGCGGTTATATCATAAAACACAAGTTCATCCGCGCCGTTGTCATTATAAAATTTTCCAAGTTCCACAGGTGACGAAACGTCGTTCAGACCTTCAAAATTTACACCCTTGACGACACGTCCGTCGCGCACGTCAAGGCAAGGAATTATTCTTTTTGTTATCATAATTGTTCAGCCCTTTTCACCAAGGCGACCGCTTCCGCAAGGTTAACGGCACCGGTGTAAATTGATTTGCCGAGAATCACTCCGCTTACGCCTGTTTCCAAAAGCTTTTTAATGTCATCAATCGAGCTTACACCGCCGGAGGCTATTATATCCATCGAAAATTCCGAAGCAAGTTTCCGGTAAAGCTCAGCATTTATCCCTTGCAAAGCTCCATCCTTTGAAATATCTGTGCATATTGCCGTCCTTACGCCGACATTCTGAAGTTTGCGGCAGAAATCAAAGCAGTTCTCGCCGCTTGTCCGCAGCCAGCCATGCGTAGCCACAAAACCATCCTTTATATCTACAGCTACAGCAATTTTATCTCCAAATCTGTCCAAAGCTTTAAGAAGAAAATCAGGATCGGTTACTGCTGCCGTTCCTATGATCACTCTTGTAGCGCCAAGTTCTAAATACAGTTCGGCAGTCTGCATGGTCCGGACTCCACCGCCCACTTCAACCCGCAGTCCGCTTTCTGCGGCTATTTTGCCTATAATCTCAAAATTCGGTGTATTTCCATCCTTCGCCCCGTCAAGATCGACAAGGTGCAGATATTCCGCTCCGGCCTTTTTAAAGCCGAGTGCAACATCAAAAGGAGAGTTACTGTAAACTGTCATTTTGTTGTAGTCTCCGTGAATAAGGCGGACAGCCTTTCCGCCGCACAGGTCAATCGCCGGAAATAAATACATAAAAACAAAGCTCCCTGCAGTTTATTTATAATTCGCAAAACGCTTTAAGTATCCTAAGGCCCGTTTCCCCGCTTTTCTCAGGATGAAACTGCATACCGAAAACATTGCCGCGCTGAACTGCGGCAGTCAGATCTGCGCCGTATTCCGCAAAAGCCGTTACGCTGTCCTCACAGCCCATAGCTGCAAATGAGTGTACAAAATAGACAAACTCACCTTCAGCAATATACTTAAATACCTCAGAATTTCGCCCTTTTCCCGTAAAGTGCAGAGAGTTCCATCCAATGTGCGGCACCTTATATCCCTTAGGGATAACCGGAGCTATTGGTTTAACTTCTCCGGCTATAAGACTTAAACCTTCAGTTGCGCCGAATTCATAGCTTTTTTCAAACAAAAGCTGCATTCCGAGGCAGATCCCCATAAGCGGTTTGCATTTTTTTGCTTCTTCAACCACAACTTTGTCAAGACTGTTGGATGAGAGTTTTTTCTTTGCATCCGCAAATGCGCCCACGCCCGGAAGGATTATCCTGTCCGCCGACCTGATTATATTCTCGTCGCCGCTCACAATACCGTCTTCTCCCAGATAGTCAAGAGAACTTTTCAGGGAAAACAGATTTCCGACTCCGTAATCAACAATAACCGTCATTATAAAACTCCCTTTGTGGAAGGTATTGCGCCGTTTTGTGAGGGATCTTCAGCGCAGGCCGCGGCAAGTGTTCTTCCAAGAGCCTTGAAAACGGCCTCCAAAATATGGTGGGAGTTTTCTCCCGCGATCTGCCTTACATGAAGAGTTATTCCCGAGGCGCGGACAAAGCCCATAAGAAATTCCTTAACAAGTTCGGTATCAAAGTCACCGACTTTTTCTGACGGAATACAGACCTCATATGAAAGGTGTGCTCTTCCGGAAATGTCCACAGCACAGAGAACGAGCGCCTCATCCATGGGCAGAATAATATTTCCGTAACGGACAATGCCCGCCTTGCTGCCCAGAGCCTCCGCAAAGGCGGTTCCAAGGCATATCCCTGTATCTTCGGTAATATGGTGGAAGTCTACATGGCTGTCGCCGGAGCACGATATTTTCAATCCGAACCGTCCGTGTGCTGCAAACAGAGTCAGCATATGGTCAAGAAATCCGCAACCTGTTTCTATTCTGTGCTCGCCTCCGTCAAGACAAAGGGAAAGTTTTATATCCGTTTCCATAGTTCTGCGCTCAAGTTCGGCTTTCCTCATATGCCAAGCATCTCCTCCAGTGAAAGTATCATTGCATCCATCTGTTCTTTTGTTCCTATCGTTATCCGCACAAAATCGGAAATACGCGGCTTATTGAAATGCCGTACGAGAATCCCTCTCGCCTTAAGCCCCTCATAGAGCGCACTTCCGCCCATTCCCGGGTATTTTGCCAATATAAAATTTGCTCTCGAATCAGTAAGCAAAAAACCAAGTTCTTTTAATTTTGCAGAGGCATATTCTCTCGTAAGGATAATCTCTGCATTTTTATTATCATAATAAGGCTGCGCTTCTATTGCGGCTTTACCGGCCAGCATGGTAAGGCGGCTTACATTGTAAGGGTTTACCGAAAACCTCAGCCTGTTTAAATCATGAATAAGCGCCGGATTTCCTACGGCATACCCCAGACGGGCGCCGGCAAGACTTCTGGATTTTGAATACGTTTGCACCACAAGAAGATTGTCATACTTTCTAACGAGGGGTATGCAGCTTTGCCCGCCAAAATCGATGTAAGCTTCGTCAATAATAACCACATTATCCGGATTTGAAGCGACTATCTTCTCTATGTCTTCCACCGTCAGGCACAGCCCTGTAGGAGCGTTTGGGTTTGCCAATACTATGGTTCTGCCCCGATTTCTGTAATCTTCAGGGTCTATTGCAAAGTTTTCTTTAAGGGGAATTTCTTCGCTGGATATTCCGTAGAGATCGGCATATACGGAGTAAAACCCATAGCTGATATCCGGATAAGATACTCCGGTATTCTTATCGCAGTAAGCCATAAAAACAAATGACAGTATTTCATCAGAGCCGTTTCCCATCATAAGGTGCTCCGGCGTTACGCTGCAGTATTCCGCAAGCGTTTTTCGCAGCTCTGTGCATTCAGGATCCCCGTAAAGGCGTAGTTTCTCGATTTCCCCTCTGCTTATCGCCTCAATTACCTGCGGTGCCGGTGGATACGGCGATTCGTTCGTGTTCAGCTTGATGTATGCCGTGTCCTTCGGCTGCTCCCCGGGAACATAGGCCTTAAGCCCGGAAAACCTGCTGCTTAAAAATCTGCTCAATTCAGTCACCGGCCCTTTGTCTTTTTGATCTTATAAGCGCACTCAAAGCGTGAGCATGCAGACCCTCTTTTTCGGCAAAATACGCTATTTTTCCGCTTACCGCATTCAACGCTTCCATGGAATAATACATATACGACGATTTCTTTACAAAATCTTCAACAGAAAGCGGGCTTGAAAATTTGGCGGTTCCGCTTGTTGTAAGGGTATGGTTGGTCCCTGCAAAATAGTCGCCAAGAGGCTCGGGACAATTTTTTCCAAGGAAGATAGAGCCGGCATTCTTTATCCTGTTAAGATATTTAAATGGGTCATCTACAAATAGTTCGAGATGTTCCGGAGCTATGCGGTTGGCAATATCAATTGCTGCCTCAACGCTTTCCGCTACTATAATTTTTCCGTTGTTCTCTATCGAGGCGCGCGCAATTTCCTCCCGCGGAAGGGCGGAGAGCTGCCTTTCTATTTCTTTTGAGGCAGCTTGTGCCAGCTCGGCAGAGTCCGTAATTAAAACTGCCGTTGCAAGTCTATCGTGTTCCGCCTGCGAAAGCAGATCGGCTGCAAGCACGGCAGGGTCGCTTTCCTTATCGGCAATTACCAGAATTTCACTCGGGCCGGCGATCATATCGATTGCGACCGCTCCAAATACCTGCCGCTTGGCTTCCGCAACAAAGATGTTTCCCGGACCTACAATTTTATCCACCTTAGGAACGCTCTCCGTCCCGTAGGCAAGTGCAGCTACAGCTTGAGCCCCGCCGCATTTTATAATGCGGTCAGCTCCGGCAATCTCAGCCGCCGCGACAATATCGGGGCGGATTTTTCCGTCTTTCCCGGGAGGAGTTGTTATAATTATCTCCTGCACCCCGGCAATTTTTGCAGGGATACAGTTCATCAGCACTGTGGAGGGATAACTTGCCGTGCCTCCCGGTACATACAGCCCGACTTTCTCCAGAGGCATCACCTTTTGACCGAGAATAATTCCATCCTTTTCGCTTATGACATAGCCGCTTTGAATTTGACGGCTGTGGTAATTTTTTATGTTCTCCGCCGCTTCCTTAAGTATATCAATAAATTCCGGATCCACCGAACAGAAGGCTTCGCGGCGCTCTTCTTCTGTAACCTCAATGGGCTCCGGACGTACTCCGTCAAAGAGTTCACTGTATGCCAGAAGTGCGCTGTCACCGTCTTTTCTTACGTTCCGTATTATTTCCGCAACCTGACCAGACACATCGGGCAGGGAAAGGTTTCTGATAAATATATCTTCGAGGGATATATCTTTAGAGTTAATTATCTTAATCATATGTCATCCTTCCGCATTTGCAGCAATGCGTTCGCGCATTTTAAAACACATATCTTCAATCTGACGGGTTTTAAACCTGAAAGAAGCCTTGTTTGCTATAAATCTTGCACTTATACCGCAGATTTCCTCTAAAACTTCAAGGTCATTTTCCTTGAGGGTTTTTCCTGTTTCAACGATATCCACTATTACATCGGAAAGGCGGACTATCGGTGCAAGCTCTATAGAGCCGTTCAGCTTTATAATTTCAATTTCTCTGCTCTGCTCCGCATAATGCTTTTTTGCGATAATCGGAAATTTCGTTGCCACACGCAAAGTTTTTCCGGTTCTTGATACGGCATTCTTCCTGCCTGCAACCACCATTCTGCACTTACCCAGCCCGAGATCAAGAAGCTCGAACACATCCGGCTCCTGTTCAAGCAGAATATCCAATCCCGCAATACCCACATCCGCGGCGCCATGTTCCACATATATGGGGACATCCGAAGGCTTTGCCCAGAAATAACGTATAAAGTTCTCTTTATTTTCAAAAATCAGTT
>JAAYWX010000433.1 GCA_012516225.1 Clostridiales bacterium | reverse complement strand
AGACCCAAGAAGACGATGGACGGCAACACGGCGGCCGCCCATGTATCGTATGCGTTTACGGAAGTTGCGGGCATTTACCCCATTACCCCGTCCAGCCCGATGGCCGACTGCGTCGACCAATGGGCGGCTGCCGGCCGGAAAAATATCTTCGGCACAACGGTCAGCGTCGCCGAAATGCAGTCCGAAGCAGGCGCCGCCGGCACCGTCCACGGTTCCCTCGCCGCAGGCGCCCTTACAACCACATATACTGCCTCTCAGGGCCTCCTGCTCATGATCCCGAATATGTACAAAATCGCCGGCGAACTGCTCCCCACCGTGTTTCACGTTTCTGCAAGAACAGTCGCTTCACATGCACTGAACATATTCGGCGACCACTCCGATGTCATGGCCTGCCGCCAGACCGGTTTTGCCATGCTTGCCGAAACCAACCCGCAGGAGGTCATGGATCTCGGCGCTGTTGCCCATCTTGCCGCTATCAAAAGCCGCGTACCGTTCATAAATTTCTTTGACGGATTCCGCACTTCCCATGAAATCCAGAAAATTGAAGTTTGGGATTATGATGATCTTGCGGAAATGTGCGATATGGAAGCGGTTGAAGCCTTCCGCAAGCGTTCCCTCAACCCCGAACGCCCGGTAATGCGCGGTTCCCATGAAAACGGGGATGTGTTCTTCCAGCACCGCGAAGCCTGCAACAAATACTATGACGCAGTACCCGGGATAGTCGAGGAGTACATGGACAAGGTAAACGCGAAACTGGGTACGGACTACCGTCTCTTCAATTATTACGGAGCACCGGATGCCGACCGCGTCATCATTGCTATGGGTTCCGTATGCGATGTTGCAGAGGAAGTCATTGACTATCTCAACTCCAACGGCGAAAAGGTCGGTCTTATAAAAGTCCGTCTTTACCGTCCCTTTGCGGCGGACAAGTTCATAGCCGCCATTCCCGCCACCGCGAAAAAGATTGCTGTTCTCGACCGCACAAAGGAGCCGGGCGCTTTGGGCGAACCGCTGTATCTGGACGTGGCTTCGGCGCTCTTTGAAGCCGGAATGGACTGCACCGTCATCGGCGGCCGCTACGGGCTGGGTTCTAAGGGCACCCCTCCTTCCAGCATTTTTGCGGTATATGAAGAACTTGCCAAAGAAAATCCGCGCCGCCGCTTTACGCTTGGCATAAAAGACGACGTCACATATCTGTCGCTTGATGAAAAGCCCGCACCCAACACAGCCGCACCCGGCACAATCGAATGCAAGTTCTGGGGACTGGGCGGAGACGGCACGGTCGGTGCGAACAAAAACTCCATAAAGATTATAGGCGACCACACCGACAAATACGTACAGGCTTACTTCCAGTACGACTCGAAAAAGACCGGCGGTGTAACCGTCAGCCATCTGCGGTTCGGGGACAGGCCCATCCGCAGCCCGTACTACATAAACAAGGCAGACTTTGTCGCATGCCACAATCCTTCTTATGTAATCAAGGGCTATAAAATGGTGCGCGACGTAAAGCCGGGCGGAATCTTCCTCATCAACTGCCAGTGGACTCCCGAAGAGCTTGACCGTCATATGCCTGCCGAAGCCAAGCGCTATATAGCGAAAAACAATATCCGCCTTTATACTATAAACGCCATTGACCTTGCGGCAGAGCTCGGTATGGGCAAGCGTACAAACACCATTCTTCAGTCTGCGTTTTTTGCTCTTGCCGAAATAATGCCTGCAGAAGAAGCGATAAAATATATGAAGGATGCCGCGACAAAGAGCTATGGCAAGAAAGGTCAGGATGTCGTGGATAAAAACCACCGCGCCATAGACGCAGGTGCAAATGCGCTTGTGAAGATCGATATTCCCGCCGAATGGGCCGATGCCACAGATGAAAAGACGGCGGCGCCTCTTTCCGGCAGCCCCAAGCTGGTCAAGATGGTAAGCAGCCTTATGGTACCGATAACGAATATGGACGGCGACAGCCTGCCCGTATCCGCTTTTGCGGACTGCGCCGACGGCACTTTCGAGCTGGGAGCTTCGGCATACGAAAAGCGCGGAGTTGCAGTAAACGTACCCTCATGGGATCCGGATACCTGCGTACAGTGCAACCAATGCTCATATGTCTGCCCTCATGCGGCAATCCGTCCCTTTGCCCTCAACGAGGCGGAGCTTTCGGCGGCTCCGGAAGGTACAAAAAGCGCACCCATCAAGGCCGGAAAAGGCAAGGGAGTATACAGTTTTGCCATGGCCATTTCGCCGCTTGACTGCATGGGCTGCGGCGTCTGCGCAGGCGTCTGCCCAGCAAAATCGCTGACAATGGTTCCGCAGGAGCAGGAGCTTGCCCAGCAGCCTGTCTTTGACTACATGGTTTCCAAAATCCTGCCCAAAGCCGATATTGAAGACGTTTCAACGGTCAAGGGAAGCCAGTTCAAGACTCCTCTGCTGGAGTTCTCCGGTTCCTGCGCCGGCTGCGCAGAAACGGCTTATGCGCGCCTCATCACCCAAGTCTGCGGCGACAGGATGTACATATCCAATGCCACCGGCTGCAGCTCTATCTGGGGCGGACCGGCCGCCACATGCCCATATACGGTCAACCACGAGGGAAAAGGCCCCGCATGGGCAAACTCTTTGTTCGAGGATAATGCGGAGCATGGTTTTGGTTTGTATTTGGGACAGAAAGCCATTCGCAGCCGTCTTGCCGAAAAAATCAAGGAGCTTATGGAAATTACCTCGAGCGAAACTAAGAAGGCCGCCTGTGCGGAATATCTTGCCACGATGGAAGATGCCGCCGCGAACAAGGCCGCTACCGCCGCTCTCGTTGCGGAGCTTGAAAAATCCCCCGACTGCCCGTATTCAAAGGAACTGCTGGCCAACAAGGAATACCTTGCAAAAAAATCCGTTT
>JAAYWX010000411.1 GCA_012516225.1 Clostridiales bacterium | reverse complement strand
GCTTCGAGGAACAAACAATGCTTGGGGTTACAGGCAGCGGAAAAACTTTTACTATGGCAAAAATCATTGAAAAGGTTCAGCGCCCCACTCTTGTCCTTGCCCATAACAAAACTCTTGCCGCACAACTTTGTGCGGAATTCAAAGAGTTTTTTCCCGATAATGCCGTGGAGTATTTCGTTTCCTATTACGATTATTACCAGCCGGAAGCCTATATCCCCCATACAGATACGTTTATTGAGAAAGACAGCTCTATAAACGATGAAATTGAACGTCTCCGCCACAGCGCTACTTCTGCCCTTTTTGAGCGGAGAGATGTTATTGTTGTTTCGTCCGTATCGTGTATATATGGTCTCGGCGACCCTATAGATTATGCTAATATGGTCATATCCCTGCGACAGGGGCAAAATCGGGATCGGGACGACCTTCTTAGGCGGCTTATAGACATCCGGTATGAGCGGAACGATGTCGCGTTTGAGCGGAATATGTTCAGAGTCCGCGGGGATACGGTTGAAATTTTCCCGGCCTATTCCTACGATACGGCAATCCGTGTGGAATTTTTTGGTGATGAGATAGACAGGATAAGTGAAATAAACGTCGTTACGGGTACCCCTCTCCGTAAACTTAGCCATGTCGCAATATATCCGGCTTCGCATTACGTTACCACAAAAGAAAAAATGGCGGAAGCGATAAAAGAAATACGCCGGGAATGTGAGGAACGTGTAAAATATTTTGAAGAAAACGGAAAGCTGATCGAAGCACAGCGCATAGCACAGCGTACAAATTACGATATAGAAATGATGCAGGAACTGGGATATTGTTCTGGAATAGAAAATTACTCTCGTATAATAAGCGGCAGACCTCCCGGTTCCGCTCCCATGACTCTTTTGGACTACTTTCCTAAAGACTTTATAATGTTTGTGGACGAAAGCCATGTCACCATTCCGCAGGTCAGGGCAATGTATGCAGGCGACAGGGCAAGAAAAGAGAACCTCGTAGAATACGGTTTCCGCCTTCCCTCGGCATTTGACAACCGTCCTCTGAAATTCAATGAATTTCAGGACAGGGTTTCCCAAGTCATCTATGTTTCAGCCACTCCGGCGGAATATGAACGCCAGCGTTCAGCCCAGATTGTAGAACAGATAATCCGTCCGACAGGGCTTGTAGATCCTGAAATATACGTCCGCCCGACTGTCGGTCAAATAGACGACCTTATCGGAGAAATAAACACAAGAGTTGCAAAAAGAGAGCGCACCCTCGTCACAACGCTTACCAAGAAAATGGCAGAAGATCTGACTGCTTATCTTGGAGGGGCCGGTATAAAGTGCCGATATATGCACCATGACATAGGCGCCATAGAACGCATGGAAATAATTCGCGACCTGCGTCTTGGAGAATTCGATGTACTTATTGGAATAAACCTTCTGCGCGAAGGGTTAGATCTTCCAGAGGTATCTCTTGTTGCTATTCTGGATGCAGATAAAGAAGGCTTCCTGAGAAGTGAAACAAGTCTTATACAGACCATCGGCAGGGCCGCCAGAAACGCGGAAGGGACTGTAATCATGTACGCCGATACGGTCACCTCCGCTATGAACGCCGCCATAACGGAAACAAACCGCCGACGTGAAAAGCAGAGAGCATACAATGAATCCCACGGCATAATCCCGAAAACTATAGTCAAATCCGTCCGCAATCTGCTTGAAATCTCCGCCTCTGTGGACGAAGAAAAGAACGAAACGGGAATAAAAATGACCGCCTCCGAAAAGCTTGAACTTATAGCAAAGCTTGAAAAGCAGATGAAGGAAGCGGCTAAAATGCTTGAGTTTGAATATGCGGCAGAACTGAGGGACAGGATTATAAAACTGCGCGGCGACGATTCTAAACATTGACGGGCAGATTGCAACGCCTTCCATGAAAGGACAAGACTAAATGAAGCTCATGATTCTTGACGGAAACAGTATAGTAAACCGGACTTTTTACGGGATACGAATGCTGAATGCGCCGGACGGCACCCCTACAAACGGTATATACGGTTTTCTTACGGTTCTGCACAAGCTCATAGCCGAGGAAAACCCACAGGCCGTCTGCGTTGCCTTTGACATGAAAGCCCCAACTTTCCGGCATAAGCAATATGAAAACTATAAAGCCCAGCGCAAGGCCATGCCGGAGGATCTCGCTGTTCAGATACCTATTCTTAAAGAGGTGCTTGATGCAATCGGGATAAAGCGTCTTGAGCTTGAAGGCTATGAAGCGGACGATCTTATCGGAACCGTAGGCCGCATTTGCTCCGAAAGCGGTCATGAATGCGTAATAGTTACGGGAGATAAAGACAGTTTCCAGCTTATCACCGATACGACGCACGTAAAGCACGTCAAAAGCCGTATGGGCAAAACCGAAACCGTTGAATATACTCCTGAAGTGTTTTTTGAAGAATATGGGTTTGAGCCTAAAAAAATAATAGACCTTAAAGCTCTGATGGGAGACTCAAGTGACAATATTCCCGGCGTTAAAGGCATAGGCGAAAAAACTGCGGCAGAACTTATAAAGTCTTTCGGCTCTATCGAAAAAATCTATGAGGATCTTGATTCTCTCAATGTAAAGGAAAGCGTCAAAGCAAAGCTGAAAGATGGTCGTGCGGATGCCGAAATGTCATACAGTCTCGCCACCATAGATGTAAACGCACCACTTTCATTTTCTCCTGAAGACTGCGTTTTTTCCGGCAGTTTCTGCGGCGCATACCACATATTTAAACGTCTTGGATTCAATTCGCTGATAGAAAAATGGGGACTGTCCGAAAACTGCGGCAACGTTTCTCTTTCTTCTCAAGCTATTGCCTTGCCGTCTGTCGAAGTAATGGATGACAGTGAGCTTGAAAAGTTTGCGGCAAAATTTAAAGAGCTCCCCTATATTGCCGTTCTGCCGCTCGGCGGAGGCCTTGACAATCTTGAGATATGCGATGGAGAAAATGTCTATTTCTTCCGCTGCTCAAATCTTGGCGGAAGCTATAACAGCTTTATTAAAATACTGTTTTCTCAACAAATTAAAAAACTTTCCCACAATGTCAAGGACTTATTCCGTCAGTTAATGTCGGAAAATATCGATGGCGGCGGGTTTATCTTTGATACCGCGCTTGCCGCATACCTGCTTGACCCTACCGAAAGCAACTATGAGCTTTCCCGCATTTCGGAAAAATATCTTGGTTCAGGCAAATATGGCGCAGAAGCTGTGTTCTCTCTTTATCCAGTTATGGACAGCCGTCTGCGTAATGAGGGTATGTCCGAACTTCTTTATAAAATTGAGCTTCCTCTTTGCGAAGTTCTTGCCGACATGGAACAAACAGGCTTTACAGCGGACAGAGAGGCTCTTTATGAATACGGGAAAATGCTTTCGGTAAGGATTGACACTCTGCAGGAGGAAATCTGGAGTCTTGCGGGCGGGGAATTCAACATAAATTCTCCGAAGCAGCTCGGAGAAATTCTCTTTGATAAACTTATGCTCCCCTCTGGAAAGAAAACAAAAACCGGATGGTCAACCAATGCGGAAGTTCTGGAAAAACTGCGAGGAAAGCATGAAATAATAGACAAGATTCTCGAATATCGCCAGCTTGCGAAGCTGAAGTCCACT
>JAAYWX010000410.1 GCA_012516225.1 Clostridiales bacterium | reverse complement strand
GTTCTTACCCGGGAAAATATTGACAGCCAGCTTAAGTCCGAACTTCTCACAGCGCTTCAGCCAGCGTTTGCAAAAATCTCTGAAATGGGTATCCGCTACAGTGCTCTTCCCGGGCATGCTATGGAACTTGGTGAAGCACTTAATAATGTCCTTTCGGCAAAGTGGCATCATCTGCGCGGAATAGCCATAGTCTCATTCGGAGTAAGCTCCGTCAGGGCCTCTGAGGAAGACGAGGAAATGATAAAGGAGTTGCAGCGCAATGCGGCTTTCCGAAATCCGGCAATGGCAGCCGCGCACTTAGTAGGCGCCCAAGCGGAAGCAATGCAGAACGCCGCCAAAAATGAGGGTATGGGCGGTGCTTTTATGGGCTTTGCTGGTCTTAATATGGCGCAGAGCGCAGGCGGAGCAAGCACCCAAAAACTTTTTGAAATGGCAGAACACAGTCAATACGGGGCGGAAAATGTTTCGCCTTCGGGAGAATGGACCTGCCAATGCGGTAAAACAGGCAATACAGGGAAATTTTGCATAGAATGCGGCAAGCCGAAACCTGTTTCCCCGCAAGGCTGGCTTTGTTCTTGCGGTACAGTTAACAAGGGAAAATTCTGCAGTGAATGCGGCAAGCCAAAGCCTGCGGGAGAACCGCTTTATAAGTGTGACAAATGCGGATGGGAACCTGAAGATCCACATCATCCTCCTAAATTCTGCCCCCAGTGCGGCGATCCGTTTGATGAAAGCGACATAAGCCGGCCGCAGTAAATGTCCGCTTTGTATACCGGTTTTTCTGGCATTTAAGCTGGGGCAGTTCTTTGCGGAACTGCCCCAAGCTCTAACATAAGATAGAATGAGGAAACAAAATGCTCGCTTTTCAGCTTTCACTTCAGCTAATCATACTCATAGCGGTAGGATTCGTAGTTTGGCGGCGTGGATTTGTAGATGAAAATTTTGATGAGTCCCTTACTTCATTTATTCTGAATTTTGCGCTACCCTGCATGATAATAAAATCTTTTAGTGCCGAATACTCGCCCGAACAGATGAAAAACTGTGCGATACTTCTTGTATTAAGCATAATACTGCTTGCTTTTTGGTACGGAATGGGGCAGATAGTATACAGAGTTTACAAAGGGCATACTGGAAGAATACTGCGTTTCGGCACAATGTTTACTAATTTTTCATTCGTAGGAATACCGGTTGTAGAAGCACTGTACGGACAAACGGGGCTTTTATACTTTGTTGTATTTATCGTTCCTATACGAATGGTATACTACAGCGCCGCGAAGCCTTTGCTCTCTCCTCCAGGAGTAACACCTGAACAAAAGACTTTCTGGCAAAACCTTAAAGGATGGCTGTCACCGCCTGTTGCGGCGGTTTTCATAGGTCTTATCATGTACATAACCGGCTTTTCTTTCCCTCCGGCAATAGATAAGACGATTTCGGGCATAGGAGCCGTTTCATCGCCCATGGGAATGATTCTCTGCGGAATAACTCTCGGGAAAAATAACGTGAAGTCGCTTTTGAAACTGAAATACCTTCGTATGCCTGTTTTAAGGAATTTGATTTTGCCGGCAATTACAATTTTTATTATGTACTTTTTGCCGGTTGACCCGCTTGTTGCGAAAATCGTTGTCATATACTCTGCGCTTCCCGTTGCTTCGCTTCTTGCGGCGTTTACAATTCAGTATGACCCGGACCCGGAAGCGCGCCTTGAAAGCGCGGGCAGCGTGTTTTTTTCAATACTTGCCTGCGCTGTAACCATCCCGCTTTGGGCACAGGCTGCCGAGTATTTGTTCTGAGCTCTGCGAGCTTTAATTCAATGCCGGTTAAAAACTTTGTTCCGCGGTGTTTTCCCGCCGCTTAAAGCAACTTATCAGTAGTATCGGAGGAACTGAAATGAGCAAAAAGGTAATTACAATCAGCCGGGAATTCGGCATCGGTGGAAGAACCATCGCTAAAATGGTAGCCGAACGTTTGGGTTATGCTTTTTATGATAAAGCACTCGTAGAACGAATTGCAAAAGAAAGCGGTTACTCGGAAGAATTTATTGAACGCAGGGGAGAAGACGCAACATCTACCAGCAGTTTTCTCTTTAATCTCTCCCGTTCCGGCGGAGGCAACTATGAAGGTGTATCGGGCGTTTCCGACAAACTGTTTGTCATTCAGTATAATCTTATTAAAAATCTTCCGGACGAAGGTCCATGCGTTATAGTCGGACGCTGTTCGGACTACATTCTGAAAGACTGCCAAGACGCTCTCCACGTTTTTATCTATGCCGACACAAAGTTTAAAGCAGACAGAATTGTCCGGCTTTACGGCGAACGTAACGATTCTCCTGAAAAGCGGCTTGAAGAAAAAGATAAAAAAAGAAAAGTATATTATAAAAATTATACGGGAAGAATTTGGGGAATGAGCAGCAATTATGATATCTGTTTAAACAGCGGGAAAATAGGGATCGAAAACTGTGCAGATATTATCGTAAAATTGGCAATGATATAATAGCTTTTTATTCCTGCTGTGCGCTTTGTCAGTACCATGACGAAAAATCAATATAAAAATAATTGACAAGTATGTATAAT
>JAAYWX010000039.1 GCA_012516225.1 Clostridiales bacterium | reverse complement strand
CTCGTTTACGCCACAAACGACCTGCACGGCCATGCTGATGACGCGGCCATCCATACGCACCTTTTCATATAGTGCATCTACCCAGATGACGGGGTAACGCGACTTGTCCAAAGCGCGGCTCCGAAACTCCCGTACCTGATCGTTCAGCCCCTTTGTCATCTCGCTGATCCGGCTACGGGAGATGTTTTCAATGCCGAGGCTGTGCGCCAATTTTTCCATCTTTCGGGTGGATACACCTTGCACGAAAGCCTCTTGTACAACTTGGATTAAGGCTGCCTCGCTGCGCGTGCGCTCCGTGACAAAGAACGGGAATTGTCCCCATACATGTATCCAACCGGCGGGGCCGGTAGCCGCTGCGAGAGGCACTGTGTGCATTCGGTGAGTCCGGAGACCTCTGCCTCCATGAACTGGGTGCAGAGCCACTCCAGCATACTGAGCATAGGATCCGGTTCCCCAACACATTTCAGTAGCAATTCTGTCAGATCTGTGCTATTTTTCCTTGAGCCATTGGGTTCAACTCCTTTTTGAATGTTTCCGACATCATTCATTTTACCGGAGCCCCATTGGCTTTTCTATACCCTTCTCAAATTGCGAACTTTATTGTACTCTATCGTATTCTCTCATCTCCTGATGATTTTTAAAGGCGGGGGATTATTGAGCGCTTACATTTTGCAGTTACATATATTTGATTAAATCCCTATAATAAAAATGCGCCTCAGTTTGAGACGCATTAATGCTGCCCTGTAACAGCCTTTATTCGTCACAATGCAGCTATATTCTGCAATGCATCATACAATCGCTCGATACACTATGTTTATGCCGTCTGATAAACAAACACACGTTTTGACATTATGGCTAAACGCGTAATAATCGCGGCAGCTTCGGCACGTGAGACAGGTGCATCCGGATGAAAACTGCCGTCCTCATACCCCGTAAGAACGCCTGTGCGGTATAGTTTAAAAATGCTTTCGGCATAGGCATCATTCTCATTGACATCAGGTAGTCCATCGAAAATATTAATTTCAGGCAGGGCGTCCTCCCCTATGGCATTGGCAAAAATATATACCATTTCCGCGCGCGTCGCGGCCCTGTTATAATCGGAGAAGCCCCCGTCCGGTAACATAGCGTTCTTTTGTGCGTAATCGACATAGACCTGATACCATGGAATACTCTGTGTAAATGCTCCTGTTTCGCCTCTGCTGATGCTGTGTACCACGCAGGCTATCTTAATTGCCTGTCCCAGTGTAAGCGTATCTTCTGGCGCAAAGTCGCCGCCGCCTATCCCCTCCATAAGTCGCATTTGGTAGGCAAGCTTAACAGCACCCTGTTTTTCAGCGCCGTACCACGCATTTTCATCCACGTCCGTAAATTGGCCGGGCGTGTAAGCTGCAAGGCTCATGTCCTGAAACCCTTTCAAGCTTTTGCGATAGGATGTGTCGTCAAAAATTTTACCGTCGTCACCGACCCAGAGGCCGGTTTTATTGCGTAGCATTAACCGCTCCATATGGCGCTGGAATCCGCGTCCACGCTGCTCCGGTGGGATTGCCGCTTCCAGAAGCGTATCGTCAGCTGAGCTGAACATAGCAACCCGCCACACGCCATCCTCACGGGCCAAAACCATAACGCGGCCCTCAAAGCCGCTGAAATTAGGGCGCACATTTTTTTGCACCTCCATATCAACACAAAGAAGGAGGACCCGCAGTTCATCATAGACGCCCACGCAAGCGCTAAGGGGTGAATGCCCCATAAGAAGGCGGTATGTGCTCTCGTTGCTGAGATCAAAGTCCACGGCAGTGAGCACATCCATCCTTGTCACGTTGAACAGCCCGATCAGATTTTCCTTGCTGGCCGGATCCTCAATGAGTTGCCGATAGTCAGTGCGCTCCCGTTTAACAGTGAGGGAGAGGAATGTCTCCCAGTCATGTGCGGTCATCGCCTCAATATAGCGGTGGGCTACTTCTATTTCGTCGCCCGCTGCTACTACCTGGGCTCCTAATGCCAACGCAGGTGTGCAGCAAAGCAGGGTAAACAGGAAGATCAGGGAAATGATACGTTTTGTTTTCAAGATAGCACCTTCTTTAGCTTCTATTTTACTCTTAGTATATCACGCTTCGATGCGGGACTACAAAAGCCGCATTGGTATTAATCTTTAGGCACTAAAATACCACAATGCGATTCCATTCATAACCTATACTTTATAATGATAATGTGATTGTCTTTGTAAAATTAATAGTAGAACTCCTGAATTGCTCCGGTGGACTTGCTACTATAGCTATAGTAATAATCTAAAATGCTGAAGTAGCCTTGACCTTCATCTGCCCATTTTTTACTACCCCACTGGGAGCATTGACCAGAATACTGAGTGCCGTATTTCCCTTGTGTTCCAGAGGCATAGCTTGCATAGAAAATATTACCGTCAGAGTTCTCCATACCAATGCCACCGACAGCGTTGATAGCTTGCGTGCAGTTAGCCTCCTCTGTGTTCGGAAGATAATGGCCATCATTATTATTCTTCATGTCAAATCCCGAATTAGGATACCACGGACTAACGATTAAAGACCAAATTACCATTTTTACGCACTGTGCGCCTGCTTTTAGCGACTCCATCGGCCATGTTTTACCCCACTCATTGGGAAGAGTGTTTTTTATAGCATCATAAAACGATACGGTGACAATATCATATCGAACACCACTTGAGTTATACAGAGCAATTCGGATATCCTGAGGCCTATCATGGGCAAGTCTGTTTGTTGATAATGCTTTATTAGACAGATAGTTCTCGATTCCACCAGCTTCTTCAATAAGCTGCGATTCAGTTGCACGATTATCAACAATGATACCGCCATCAATATTTTCCCATACTGCGTGCCTTTCCCTCTCAACAGCCATCTCAAGCATTCTTGCAACATCAATTCTCCCAGCTGTTTTCAGCTTTGAATTAGCGTACGCTTCGCTAATTGTGTTGGAATTTGCAACAGAGAAAGCAAACACCTTCCACTGATCGTTCTTTTTTGCCAGTATTACAGAAAACATATTTGTGCCGTTGTGATGATATTTTGTTTCTTGCTTAACTCTAAGATCGACTCCCAGCAAGTATGCTTTTACACTTTCGGAACTTTTGGTAGCAAGGTCTTTAACCAGCTTATATTGTGGCAAACTGGTCGGCTCTATTTCCTTAATATCAACGACCTTGGCCGCGGTAACTGTGTGAACACCAAGATTTTCTGCTATGTATTCTTGATTTGAAAAAAAATCTTTTAAGTCATTATACTCACTGGTTGGTGACAGCTATATGTATTTCTCCCAATTCTGGGTGTCCATTGCATCAACATATCCATAGAGTGCTTTTAGCGCCTCACCATCATCCGTGTTCTCGTTGATGCCAAATGCATGAGCGCCTGCAAATGATGAAATGACAATTAGCATTGCCAAAAACAAACTGATGGTTTTTCTGCTTTTCATTATGTATCATCCTTTCAAATGGTAATAATTTAAGTAAAAATTATATTATTTTTCAATTACTGTATAAAAGTAGAGCTTATCGATGGTTGCTGCACATGGTTTCTATTTGGCCCATTGGAACCGCCATCCTTTCCTTGCTTAGCCCAAATCACTTAATCATAACCAGTACAAATTGTGCTTTTACTCTATATATGTAATGGCTTAGACGAAAAGGGACATGTTTTGATATAATTTCAAAAAACAAATCAGTACGCCACAAAAATGACGCACTGATTTGTTGTAACCGCTCAATAATCCCCCGCCTTTAAAAAATCATCAGGAGATGAGAGAATACCTCAATAGCATACGAAACGAGGAGGTATTTTGATGAACAAGTACGAAAACTGGCGGGAACTGGTGTCGGAGTGCAAAGCAAGCGGAAAGCCGGCAAAAACATGGTGTCAGAAGCACAATATACCGTATTATACTTATCGTGGATGGCTTAGGCGGCCTGAGACATAAACGGTAGATGCGCAAAAATTCATAAAAGTTGAGCTGCAGGAGCATAGTATGCCGGCAGAGGAAATAAAGCTGAACTGCGGAAAATGGACGATATCTGTAGGACGTGGATTTGACGCTGAACAGCTGCTTGAAGTGCTCCGGGCGGTGAACAGAATATGCTCCTGAAGAACATAGCAGACTATGATGCCATCTGCCTTGCCTGCGGTAATACGGACTTGCGTAAAGGGATAGACGGTCTTGCCGCGTTGGTCCAGCAGGAGTAAGCTGGGATAAAAACGGCTTTATTATGTGTATTAAGAGGTTGGACGGGCAAGGGGCAAAGCTGAAGTGGCCCAAAACGCCGGAAGATATGCGCAGCATCACGCCGGAGCAGTTGCATATGTTAATGGAAGGCCTGTCCATAGAT
>JAAYWX010000409.1 GCA_012516225.1 Clostridiales bacterium | reverse complement strand
TCTTTGTGATAAGGGCGTCAACCTGTGCTTTTCCCTCCTCGTATTCTTCGGCTTCCGCTTTTATTTTCTCGTATTCCTCAAGATTTGCCTTGTTTTTCTGAAGCTCTGCAAAGAGGGTTTCGAGCTGAGCGGCGGTGGCAGCGGCGGAAGCTTCGTCAATTGTGCCAGCTTCTTTTGCTGCGGCAAGTTCAGCAGCTCTTTGGTCAAGTGCCGCTTTGCCTATTTCGTAGGCGTTTTTATTTGTTTCGTAAGCCGCTTTGCCTTTTCGCAGAGCGGACAAGTTCGATTCATAACCGGCTTTGCCCTTCTCAAGGGAAGCTATACCATTTTCAAGTTGCACAATCTGCATTTCTCTGTCTTTTATTTCAGAGTCGCAGATCTTTTTTTCGTCGTTTAATTTAAGCATACTCAAAGCTCCTTCGCAAACAGCGAAAAGACAGCAAAGGATCATCAGAACGCTGAAGATTTTGACCATTTTTTGCCCCTTCATATAAATCCTCCTTACAGTATTTTCGTATAGACAATATTTTTACAATTTCAAATCTTTGCGTATTATATAGACTGCCTTGTCCTATAAGCAAGCAAAAACCGTCGATTGCACCAATTCTTTTGAACATACCGAAATGAGGGGCATATGGAAGAAATGAATAAAGGGGTGCTTTTGTAAAAATTCTATATCATTGCTTTGAATGTAAGGAGGGTATATAATCTATCAAACGGGTTTTGTGGACAGGAGAGGATACAAATTGAACGAAAAGCCGATTTTCGCCTTGATGTACGATTTTGACAAGACGCTTTCACCGAGAAATATGCAGGAATATGCTTTTATTTCCGACATAGGAATGACGCCGGAGGCATTCTGGGCGGAATGTGATAAAACTATGTATGAAAATCATATGGATCAGATACTTGCATATATGTATGTCATGTTCAAAAAAGCAAGAGGAAAATTTCTCTTTACGCGCGATACTTTAAGGTCACTCGGAAAAGGAGTGGAGCTTTTTGAAGGGGTGGAGAGCTGGTTTGACCGCGTGAATGCCTATGCGGAAAAGCATGGTATGAAAGCGGAACACTACATAATTTCATCTGGACTTAAGGAAATAATCGAAGGAACTGCAATTGCGGATAAGTTTGAAAGAATATATGCGGCCGAATATTGCTATGATGAGGACGGGGTGCCGTGCTGGCCTGCTATGGCGGTAAACTATACGAGCAAAACACAGTTTTTGTACCGTATAAACAAAGGGGTGCTGGACGTTACGGAAAATGACCTGCTTAACGAATTTATGCCGGAAGAAAAGCGAAGAGTTCCGTTTCGCAATATGGTTTATATTGGAGACGGACTTACCGATGTGCCATGTATGAAGCTTGTACGCGCAAACGGCGGGCATTCAATAGCCGTTTACAGGGATGAGAAAGATTCTGGCAACAAACTTTTACTCAAAGGACGAGTGGACTATTTGCTGAAAGCTGATTATACCGAAGGAAGCGATATGGAAAAAACCGTATTTGCGCTGGTTGATCTTGCAGAGGCGGCGAACCGGACTATGGCTATGCACATAAGAAGTGTTGAACAGGCACAGAAAGAAAACGATGAGAAGCGCATGAAAGAATGGGAGCTTGGAAAAGCAAAGTGCAATAATTAAGGAAGCATTCATTATTGGCTTTTTAAGGTTACGGGAGAGAAGAAAAATGGGAAGAAAATCCTATGCAACATATGATTTTCCGGTGGGCAGGTTTAAAATATCATGTGACGATGAAGAAATTTGCTCTATTGAGCTTGCTCGTGAAGAAGGCAAAGGCACGCCTTCAGAGCTGAGCGAACTTGCGGCTTCTCAGCTTTGCGAGTATTTCAGCGGCAGGCGCAGAGTGTTTGAACTGCCGCTCAGGATGGAAGGTACAGAGTTTCAAAAGAAAGTTTGGACGGCTCTTCGTGAGATTCCGTACGGGGAAACGTGCAGTTATAAAGATATTGCGGCTAAGGTCGGAAATCCGAAGGCTGCCCGTGCTGTTGGGAACGCAAATAATAAAAACCCTTTTATAATCGTCATACCATGCCACAGAGTTATCGGTG
>JAAYWX010000408.1 GCA_012516225.1 Clostridiales bacterium | reverse complement strand
CTTTATAGCTCCCGTTTTTGCGCCGCTCGGATTCGGACGCTGGCAGGCTGCCGTTGCAAGCATAACCGGACTTCTGGCCAAAGAAAACATAGTGGCATCGTTCGGCATTTTCTACGGGATAGGAGATATGGCGAAAAGCGGGGGAGAAAATTTAACTCATTTTACGCAGGATTTTACTTCACTCTCGGCTTACAGCTTTATGATTTTCAATCTGCTGTGCGCTCCATGCTTTGCCGCCATGGGTGCTATCAGGCAGGAAATGAGCAATCCCAGATGGACAGCGGCAGCAATAGCGTATATGACCGTATTTTCTTATGTAGTATCCCTTATAGTTTATCAAATCGGTCTTTTTGTGTCTGGCGGAAAATTCGGAGCGGGTACAGCGGCGGCAATTATCCTGCTTGTTCTATTGTTTTATTTAATGTGCCGCAAAAATCCATATGCGCGGGAAGCGCTAAGCAGGTGAAATTATGTTTGAATTTATATCTGAAAATTTAGGCTCTATAATAGTCGGCGCGGTTGTTTTTGCCGTTGTGCTTCTTGCTGTTATAAAAATAATCCGTGACAGAAAATCGTCCTCTTGTTCATGCGGAGGATGTTCCGGCTGTGCGGGGTACAATATGTGCAGCATCAGAAGGGAAAATGATAAAAACACGCCCAATTTAAACCAAAAACATAAAAAATAAGCCTAAAGCCGGAATGTTCGATAGCATTCCGGCTTTATTAACTTTTTTGAGAGCGGCTGATTATAATGATTAAGTGCTGTTTGATGTCATTCTGCATTATTTATGGTAATCGCATTTCAAAATTATATGCACAATTTGCAAATTTCCTTAAATATATTGCAAAGATGAAAAATTGGGCTTATAATAATTTCAATTTGAGTTAGTATTGGAAGGTGCGTAGCATGAAAGAATTGTCGAGAATTGCCGGAGAAGTCAGAGCCTCAACAACTTTGGCGGTCGATTCCCTTGCAAAGCAGATGCAGGCTGAAGGGCTTGATGTCATAGGTTTCGGAACTGGCGAACCTGATTTCGATACTCCCGACAATATAAAGGCTGCCGCCATTAAGGCGATAAATGACGGCAAAACTAAATACACGCCGGCGGCGGGACTCGTTGACCTCAGAAAAGCAATTGCCACAAGGCTAAAGATAGACTTGAATACCGACTATGATTTCAGTCAGATAACCGTGGCGAGTGGTGCAAAACATAGCGTGTTTATAGCACTGATGGCAATTTTGAACCATGGGGATGAAGTCATTCTTCCGGCGCCTTACTGGGTGAGCTATTATGAAATGATTCGTATGGCCGGAGGAAATCCGCTTATAATTGAAGCGGGGGAGGAGCAGCATTTCAAAATCACTCCGGAACAGCTTGAAAAAGCAATCGGTTCTAAGACAAAAGCTATTATTTTAAATAACCCTTCCAATCCGACTGGTATGCTTTATTCCCGCTCTGAGCTTGAGGATATTGCGGAAGTGTGCAGAAAGTATGATCTGTATGTTATTTCAGACGAAATCTATTACAGCCTTGTTTATGACGACAGGGAGTTTGTCAGTTTTGCGTCACTTTCCGATGATGCTTTCGAACGTACGATTATTATAAACGGTGTTTCCAAGTCATATGCAATGACAGGATGGAGAATAGGATACGCCGCTGCAAATCAGCAGATATCAAAAATAATGGCGAACTATCTCAGCCATTCTACGGGAGCTCCCGGAACTATGAATCAATTTGCCGCCATTGAGGCGCTTTCTGGTCCGCAGGATGGTGTTGAAGCTATGCGCAAAGTATTCGAAGTACGCAGAAACTATATTGTAAAGCGCATAAATGAAATACCAGGGGTAAGTTGCATTGTTCCCGACGGCGCTTTCTATGTGATGATGAATATTAAGCAGCTTATAGGGAAAACCCTCGGCGGAAGGCTTATAGAAAACGACGATGATTTCGCTGTAGCATTTTTGGAGGCAGGCCATGTTGCTGTTGTTCCGTGTTCCGGGTTTGGTGCTCCCGGATTTGTACGCTGGACATATGCCGCTTCCATGGAAAACATAAGAGAAGGACTTAATAGGCTTGAAAAGTTCCTGCAGGCGTAATATAATCATCCGGAAAGGATTGTTATGCCTATGAAAAACACTTATGAAAGCCCCCTCTGTTCAAGATACGCAAGCGACGAAATGCAGTATATTTTTTCGCCGGATAAAAAATTTATAACGTGGCACAAACTTTGGATAGCCCTTGCCAGAGCCGAAATGAAGCTTGGTCTGCCGATATCTCAGGAGCAGATCGACGAAATGGAAGCGCATGCCGAGGAAATCGATTATGAATATGCGGCGGAAATGGAGAAAAAGCTCCGTCATGATGTAATGGCGCATGTACACGCTTTCGGGAAACAGTGCCCCAAAGCTATGCCGATAATTCATCTTGGCGCAACAAGCTGCTATGTAGGTGATAACACCGACATAATCTTGATGCGTGAAGGGCTTGAGCTTATCCGTGCGGAGATAGTCAACGTCATTTCACGCCTTGCTGATTTCGCGGATAGATATAAGGAACTGCCCACACTTGGATTTACCCATTTCCAGCCTGCACAGCTTACAACCGTCGGGAAAAGGGCAGCACTCTGGATAAATGACCTTATGATGGATCTTGAAGAGGTTGAATACCGCATTTCAACCTTAAAGTTGCTTGGTTCAAAAGGAACAACAGGTACCCAGGCCAGTTTCCTTGAGCTTTTTGACGGCGACCATGACAAATGCCGTGAACTGGAAAAACTCATTGCCGAGGAAATGGGGTTTTCGGCCTGCGTCCCAGTTTCGGGGCAGACTTATTCGAGGAAAACAGACGCAGGTGTTCTGGCAACTCTTTCCGGAATTGCGCAGAGCGCCGGGAAATTTGCTACGGATATGCGTCTTCTCTCCCACTTGAAGGAGCTTGAGGAGCCTTTCGAGTCCGGTCAAATAGGCTCATCTGCTATGCCATATAAGCGTAATCCAATGCGTTGTGAACGCATTTGCTCTCTTGCACGATATGTTATCGCGGACGCTCAAAATCCTGCAATGACAGCTTACAATCAATGGTTTGAAAGAACGCTGGACGATTCGGCAAATAAGCGCATTTCCATTCCAGAGGCTTTTCTTGCGGTAGATTCAATTCTGTGCATTTATGAAAACGTTGCGTCCGGAATACGAGTTTATCCAAAAGTCATAGAAAAGCATATCAATGATGAACTGCCTTTCATGGCAACTGAAAACATCATGATGGACGCAGTCAAAAAAGGCGGAAACCGTCAGGAACTGCACGAACGGATAAGGGTTCATTCCGTTGCGGCTGGAGCCGTGGTAAAAGAACAAGGGCTGCCGAACGACCTTGTTAAACGTATCGCCGCCGATCCACTTTTCGGGCTGACGGAAGATGAAATCTGCAAAAATCTTAACCCAGCCGCTTATGTCGGCAGGGCACCTCAACAGGTATCAGAATTTTTGGATAACGATGTAAGGCCAGTTCTTAAAAAGTACGCACATCTTATAAAATATACTGAATCCGATTTAAAAGTATAAAAAGCCGAAATGCCCATTGGAAGTGCTCTGCGCACACCACGGGCATTTTCGCTTTAAAGCGGCTGTTGACTTGCGCTTTTATTAAATTTATAATCTATGGTGTGTTTTTGAAAATAGATTTGCATAAACCCGCAGACTTTGTTTAGTTGCGTATTTTACTCCTGTGGATGCTTTTTTGCATACGTTTCACAGCAAAGCCATAGTATTTCAAAGAGGTGATAGCTGTGATTAAATCGTTCAGCCTAAGCAGGGTTCTGTTTGTTTTTCTTATGTTTGCCGCTGTTGTTGCGGCTACTGCTTTGCTTATTACTAAAAAAAATGAATATCCGTCTGTTTTTACTCTGGGAAACGTTGACCTGCCCGTCCTTGAAATTGACGCAGGTCACGGAGGAGAGGATGGCGGAGCCGTTTCGCTGACAGGAGTGCATGAAAGCGTTATAAATCTTGATATTGCACAAAAACTTTCTGCTATTGCGGAACTTGCGGGACTGCCGTATACAATGACGCGAGACAGTGAGGAAATTAAATATCCCGATTCTGCCAAAACCATTGCCAGCAAAAAAGTTTTTGACCAAAAAAGGCGGGCGGAAATAATCAACAATACGCCAAATGCTGTCCTAATAAGTATACATCAAAATTTTTTTCCGCATAAATCCGCCAGAGGGCCTCAGTCTTTTTATGCAAAGACTCCGGGAAGCGACAGCCTCGCCCAATTTGTACAGGGGACAATGAATACGGCGCTATTTCCGGGGAACAGGCGCGTTGCGGCTCCTATTGCGCAGAATATTTATCTTTTAAAAAATGTAAGCTGTCCGGCAGTTTTGGTTGAGTGCGGATTTATTTCCAACGCCGAAGAAGCCCGTCTTCTTGAAACCGACAAATACAGGCTGAGGATTGCACTTGCCCTTACAAGCGCTTATCAGCAATACCTTGACGAAAAAAATGAGGTGCAAAAATGAAATCAAAAACCGTGTTTTTCTGTTCAGACTGCGGCTTTGAAACTCCAAAATGGATGGGAAGGTGTCCGTCTTGCGGTGCTTGGAATACTTTTGCTGAAGCTCCGGCGGAACCTGCCGGAAAAAGCAGCATGGCAAAAAGCAGCAGTGTCAAAACACGGAATAGCATACCTGAACTTTTAACGGAGCTTGGTTCTGAAGATGAGATTCGCTTTTCAACAGGTTTCGGCGAGTTCGACCGAGTACTCGGCGGAGGTGCGGTCCTTGGCTCTCTTGTTCTTATCGGAGGGGCGCCGGGCATAGGGAAGTCCACTCTTCTCCTGCAATTTTGCGGTTTTGTAGGAAAACACGAAAAGATACTGTATGTAACCGGAGAGGAAAGCAAAAACCAAATCAGAATGCGGGCAGAGCGCCTCGGCGTTTCTGCGGATAAGCTGTATGTTCTCGCCGAAACCGACCTTTCGGCAATAACTGAGGCAGTCGGAACCCTTAGTCCTAATGTGATTATCGTCGACTCGATACAGACAATGTTCAATCCGGAGCTTCCTGCTGGCCCTGGAAGCGTCACTCAAGTTAAAGATTGTACTCTTGCAATCATGCAGCTTGCAAAAAGCGAAAATATAACCGCCTTTGTAGTGGGGCATATAAATAAAGAAGGGGCTATAGCAGGTCCGAAAGTGCTTGAGCATATGGTCGATTGCGTTTTATACTTTGAGGGAGAGAGAAGTCTTTCTTACCGAGTTTTACGAGCGGCAAAACACCGATTTGGCTCCACTAACGAAATCGGTGTGTTTGAAATGGAGGACAGCGGGCTTAAAGAAGTGAAAAATCCATCGGAAATGCTTCTTTCCGGCAGACCGGAAAACAGCCCCGGAACCTGTGTTGCCTGCGTAATGGAGGGGACGCGTCCTATACTTGCGGAGATACAGGCTCTTATTGCACCAAGCGGTTTTAACGGTGCCAGACGCAATTCCAACGGAATAGACTACAACAGAGCAGCTTTGCTGCTTGCAGTTCTCGAAAAGCGCGGCGGAATTTCGGTGGGAAACTGTGACGCTTATATAAATG
>JAAYWX010000407.1 GCA_012516225.1 Clostridiales bacterium | reverse complement strand
TGGTAATTGCGGATGATGAGCCCATAACGAGAATGGACATCAAAGAAATGCTGGAAAGTGTGGGGTATGAAGTCCTTCAGGAGGCGGCGGACGGCTTTGATGCTGTAGAAGCCTGCAAAAACCTCCACCCGGATTTAGTCCTTATGGACATAAAGATGCCGCTTCTTGACGGATTTGCTGCGGCCCGCATAATAAGCGAAGAAATGCTCGCGGACACCATTGTAATTCTGACAGCATACAGCGATAAAAATTTTATTGAGCAGGCCAAAGCCGTCGGAGCGGATGGCTATCTTGTCAAGCCAATTGAAGAAAGGGCGCTTATTCCAAGCATTGAACTTGCGATGGCAAGGAGTGCCGAAATGAAGCGCTTGCGCAATGATATAAAAAAAGTTACAGATAGGCTTGAAAACCGTGTCCTTATTGAGAAGGCAAAAGGTATGATAATGGCCGAAAATAATATGACTGAGCAGGAAGCGTATGATTATATTAGGAAGCTTTCACTGACAAAGGCAATGTCTATGCGCAGAGTGGCGGAAATAATCATGGTTCAGCTTGGTGACAAATAATGTCTAAAGAAAAAGAAGACGTAATCTATGATTTGTGCCGGAAATATACCGACCTGACCGAGGAAGAGATAATCTCTATCAAAGGAATGTGCGCGGTGCTCCAGCCTATAGCCAATTTAGAGGATGCGGATATCTTTGTCGACTGTCCCTGTGCCGAGGGAAAAGACGCAATAGTCGTTGCCGAAGCAAAGCCTGAGGGTGTGCCGTCGTCATATAAAAAGACCGTTGTCGGGCTTTTGGCAAAACCGGAGAATGAGCCTGCTGTAGCGCGTTCGCTTAGTCTGGGTGTCGCAACCAAACAGATGAAGGCGATAACACAGGAAAATACACACGTTATACAGACAGTGGAACCAATTAAAAACGGCAATAGGGTAATAGGCGTTTTGATATGTGAAAAAAGGGTTGACGAAAAACGCCAGACATCGGAGCGATTGCATTTTTCCGAAGAAGGATATAAGAGAATCGCAAATGCCCTCAGCCATCTGGATGAAGAAAGCCACTGGCTGACGGAGTGCATAGACGAGGCTCTGCTTCTTGTCGATAAAAATGGAATTGTTACTTTTAGGAACACTCTTGCACGAAATATCTACAAAAAACTTGGTTATATGGATGATCCTCTCGGTGAGAATTTCGAGAATTTCCGCCTTCTTCCGCCGCCTGTGGACAAAAGCGAGTACGGAAACTTTTCGTCCGTAGAAACCATGGTCGGAAAATATTATCTTGAGGTAAAGCGTATAGCCATGAATTCTCCCGATACCGATTACGCTGTTTTAATCCGCGATATAACATGGAAGAAGGAACACGAAAAGCAGCTTGTTTTAAAATCCGTTGCCATAAAAGAAATGCACCACAGAGTGAAAAATAACCTGCAGACCATAGCTTCTTTATTAAGATTGCAGGCACGGCGTACGGACAATGAGGAAACAAGAAGGGTTCTCGGAGAAAGCATGAACCGCATTCTTTCTATTGCGACAACGCATGAACTGCTTGCAAGAAGTGGAGTTGACCAGGTAAACCTCAGCGAGGTAATACACGCGATAAAAAACAGCACTTTAAGATACTTTGTGCGGCCCGGTTTTTTGGTAAACGTGAAATTTGAAGGAGACAGCCTTATGGTAGATTCGGATGTCGCCACTACGGT
>JAAYWX010000003.1 GCA_012516225.1 Clostridiales bacterium | reverse complement strand
GCGGTCGAGCTTGTTTTGCTTTATAATAGCGCTTTCAATGGGCATTCCGTGATTGTCCCATCCCGGAACATAAGGAGCCTGAAATCCCGACATATTCTTATATCTGATAATAAAATCTTTCAGGCATTTATTCATGGCGGTGCCCATATGAATGTATCCGTTTGAAAACGGAGGACCGTCGTGAAGAATAAACCTCGGCTTTCCCTCGTTGCGGGCTATTATTTTGTGGTAAATATCGATGTCATACCAGCTTTTCAGCATATCCGGTTCGCGTGACGGAAGAGAAGCACGCATCGGAAAATCGGTCTGCGGGAGGTTAACTGTTTTGTTGTAGTCCTGTGACATTTGATGATGGCTCCTATCTGAATAAGTGATACCTGTAAAACGCGGCTTTCTGTATTGTTATACCGTGGAATCCCTTTGCCGCAAGGACGGAAGGAAGGGAAAATATAACCGCGGGGCGTGGCACAGCGTTACAGCGTATTATGCCCCGCCCCGACAATATTTATAGTAATTATTTGCCAAAACGCAGGTTTTCAAAACTAAACTGGCTGGCCTGCTGCGAGTTTCCGTTGCCTGAAGAGAACAAACGTGTAGGCTCTTCAACGCCGTTTGCTGAAGAGTCTGCTTTTTTGGGAGCGGATTTGCGGCTTTTTTCATCTGCTTCGCCGGTATCATCAAGGCGTTCAACAGAGCTTTCGATGCTCCTTACGGTTTCTTCGATGGTATCGGATGAAGCTGGAGGAGTTATGTCCTCAAGTTTCAGATTCTGCAACCCGTCCAAAAAGTCGAGCTGTTTTGAGCAGAGGAGGCGCATATTTTCTATGTACTTTGCGCTTTCGCGCTTTGCCTCAAGAAGCCTTGCCTCCTCAGTCGCACGCTGAGTGTAGGCCTCACGGGTTATTCTTTCAGCTTCGTCTTTGGCATTCGACAAAATTTCTTCAGCCTTTTTGCGAGCTTCTTCTTCAATCTGCATACCGAGTTTCTGAGCGGACAGTAAAGTCATGCGCATGGAATCTTCGGTTGCCCGGTATTCCTCTATTTTATCCACCAGAACCTTCATCTTACTTTTTAGAACCATGTTTTCTTTTGCAAGCGCGGCATAATCGTTTGCGGCTTCGTCAAGAAAATCATCTACGGCGGCCATATCGTACCCGCCGAACAACGCTTTTTCAAAGGTTTTTTCTCTGAAATTTTGAGGTGTCAGCATATCCAAAAGCCCTTTCTTTTAGTTGGAAGCGCAGTATCCGGAAACAAAGAAACTTGGTAATTTGCCGAATTTGTCGTTCCGGAAGGATACGGACAAAACGGAAAGGGGAAGGATTCTGCGGCTTCACCGGATGAAAGATTTGTTCCGCTGTCACATGTACAGCCCGCTGTTTTCGATCTCATCTATAAGATCACCCATTACATCAACGTTATACGGCGTAATGATGTAGGTGTTAGCGGCAACTTTTCGTATTTTCCCGTCGAGGGCGTAAGCAACGCCGCTGAGAAAGTCTATAAGACGACGGGCGGTATCTTTGCTTGTTTGTTCAAGATTCATGACGACGGAGCGCCTTTCACGGAGATGATCCGCAATTTCAGCTGCGGTTTCGAACCGCTCAGGTTTTACGAGAACAACCTGTGACTGAGGTGCGCCGCCGAGATTGACTACTTTATCCCGTTTGGCAGGATTGACGGGGTGCGTGTCAAAGTCCGAAAACGGATTTCTGCGCTCGGCAGGAACGGAATATTTC
>JAAYWX010000406.1 GCA_012516225.1 Clostridiales bacterium | reverse complement strand
CGATTTAAAAATGGGTCTTTTAAGCTGATATCCTTCAGTTTTTTTGCCATTGCGAACGGTTTTTTATATGCGTCGGTTTCCTCTTTTCCAAAACACACAGGCTGGCAGAAGGTAACCGACTCAAAATCATACTTTTCAATAAGTGCGGCGCAGAGCGGTTTCAACGTTTGGGAGTCCACATCCGTTTCATAGATTAAAAGGTTTCCGCCGTCAAATTTCAAAAGGGCGTAATACTCCTTCGTCCCGCTTTTTACAATCAGGGCTTCTCCACCGTCGTTTTTCAGCGTATCCACATAAAATTCATTCTGTTCTTCCGATAAAACAATGTGTTCATGTGAAACGAATACGCTACGCGAATATGCTCGCCATATCTGTCCGGCATCCGCTTCATAAAGCCTTGCCGGGCGGCTGTTTTGGGCCAATTTTTCCGCTTCCTTGCGGGTTTTTGTTATTTTAACCTGCTCAAAAAAATATTCAAACCCAAACTTCCGGTAAAATCCCGCCAGAGAAACGTCCGCAGGAATCAGCGCTGAAATGGCATATCCTCTTTCTCTGCTCAAATCAAGCGCTGAATTTATAAGTTCAGACATTATCCCTCTGCCCCTAAACTCCGGTTGTGTGGCAAGGGCATAGAGATATGCGGCTGTCTCCTTTTTTCCTTCTATAAATATACCGTACGGGATTATATAGAGTGCCGAAAGCACTCGTCCTCCTTCGGTATATACCAAAGTATTCTCATCTGAGCGGACTTTTTTGAAAAAAGAATCTATATACCAGTCGCTGTCACCGAATGTGCTTTTCCACAGAGCTTTAAGCTCTCCTTCAAATTCCCTCCGGCCATATTCTGTCATAGGCGGAGCCCCCTCCCTTAAACCGTCTTTTCGACAAGAGTTCCCTTTTCCGCCATAAAAGCTGGGAAATAAGATTCTTTAGCCTTTCTTAATCCTTCTATCCCCATATCCTCCTCACGGTTCACATATGTTATTCCTTCAAGCTCGTGCGCTATAAACTCGTGCGCAATCATCGGATACGCTCCCGGAACATCAGCGAAGGCTTTTTCAAAATGTATAATAAACATATCGTCGCCGGATTTTTCTCCCAGAGTAAGTGCAACTATTCTTCCTCCGGCTCTGACCGCTCCGCCGATCAGCCCGAGTTCCTTCCTGTTTTTCAGTCCTTTTATTAGGACGCAGGTTTCATCTGCTTTCGACTTGTCATCGCGGCATTTATTCAGCAGACACCACTCTTTTACCATTTCGATACATTCCTGTATGTTTTCGTCTGAAATTTTCTCATAACTCCAGTCGGGATTGGCCCTCACGAACTGGTTTATATGGTTTTTCTTCGAGTGGTATTTTTTCCCCGAAAGATTTTTCAGATCCTCTGTGCGGTATATATAATCCGCGCTGTCCCTTATATAGTTTATTTCAAATCTGCCGGGGAAAATCTTTTCAATATCTTCAAACATATCCGGCTCTACAAGACTCATTTTAAAGTCGATATTCTGTTCCCGGCAATAAGAAAACAGCCAGTTAAACGCCGACTTGAGATCTCCGGTTCCCATCGGAAACGCGAAGTTGATTCTGCCTCCCGCCGTAAATCTTATAAACAGCATATTTTCGGCAACAGCGAAATGTGTGTTATAGACATCCGCCCACAAAACCAGATTGCCCACACTGTAGTCGCAGGCGCGATGTTTTCTGCAGTTTAAATATTCTGCCAAAATTTCTCTGTCATCCAGAGTTATTTTTTTAAACTTATCCACATTTATACCCCGTTGTTTCTATATTATATTAGTTAATTTGTCTGTTTCCGCCGCAAAAATCTGATATTTTCAATGCGGCTGATTTTTCTTACAGCAAGCATATTACATTTCGGCGAAATTTTCAAGTTTATGCGGCGTACAGCTCCTTTGTGTTCCTCTGTTTTGTACACTGGACGGAAACAAGTCCCGCTATTAATTTATCCTCCTTCTCTCTCATCATTCTATTCTTTTCCCTTTTTATCGGTCAAGCATTGTTGCGCATATCATTACAAATAATAAAAGCCGCGCGGCTTTTATAACGTAACCGCGCGGCTCCTTTTTAATTATGTATTTCGCGTTTTTTGTCTTTTTGCCTTACGCTCGCTTTTTCTGTCCCCTTGTTTCCAAATACCAGCAGGCAAACAAGCGCAGAACCGCTTGCGGTCATAAGCAATATCCAAAGCAGCAGATGGCTGTTATCCCCCGTTTTCGGAACGCCATCTCTCGGTACCGGTTCAGTTCCTGTTTCTTCAGGAAAATCTGCCTCCGGCGTATCTTCATCCGGAGCTTCGGGATCCGGATTATCGGAAGGCAAAGGAGATACGTTCTGCCCCGGCAAAT
>JAAYWX010000405.1 GCA_012516225.1 Clostridiales bacterium | reverse complement strand
CGACATGATTCAGGAGAAGTACGGAATTCCTTCCCTGTACCTCGATGTCGATGGTATCGACGGACGCTACAAGACCAAGGAAGAAATCACCGGCGCCCTTGCCCAGTATTTCGATACGGTTGTCAACAAATAACTGCAGGTCAAATAACAAAACGGAATTTCGTAGAGATGTTTTTTAGAAAAGCGGAGGCGGATCTCGCTTCCGCTTTTTCTTATTTGCTTAGGTTTTATCTTTCTCTGCGGGAGTATGCCAAATTTTTCATCTCGCAAAATTAAGAAAGCATCTTGTCGACCGCTTGTTTTGTGGAACAAAAACGGAACAAAAACGATACAAAACTGAAACTGCTAAGTGTGTCACTTGACACATATTTAACAAATTGTGCCAGACGATTCAGGCGTGGTATGGGCAAGGTTTTTAACGTCAATTGAGGGACATAGCATAACTCCCAAATACTTATCCATATTTTTGTAAAATAAACACCAAAATAAATAAGTTGACCGATTTGGCACATTTTTTGCTCTTAATTATCAGTGTGGATTGAGATGCCGGTGCATAAAGACAGCCCAAATTAACCGGTATAGCATAAAGGAGGAACAATATATGATAACCGCAGGAATCGATTGTGGAAGTCAGAACACTAAAGGAGCTATTTTGAAAGACGGAAAAGTGCTTTCTTTCGCTCTGGTTCCCACAGAGTTCGACGCAGATCTGGCTGCCCAGAGAGTATATGAAAAAGCCCTGAGCGATGCCGGGATCAAAAAAGAAGATGTCGACCGACTGATTATTACAGGTGTTGGACGTGACATCATCAAATGGGGAGACGACTCCATTAACGAAGTAGGCGCAGCCGCAAGAGGTGCCAAATTTGCACTTCCCGAAACAGATACTGTTATCGATATGGGAGCGGATAGTTGCCGTGTCGTGCGCCTCAACGAAGACGGGACGGTCATGAAATATGAAGTCAACGACAAATGTGCTTCCGGAGCAGGTACGTTTATAGAGGCGATGGCCCGTGCCCTTCAGATTACAACGGAGGAAATGGGCGACTATTCTCTCCGCCATACAAAAGAGCTTGCAACCAACGCTCAGTGCGTTGTTTTTGCCGAGTCTGAAGTTATATCCCTTATCCACGCGAAAGAGTCCAGAGAGGATATAGCTTACGGCGTACATATGGGAATTGCAAACCGTATTGCGTCAATGATACGCAGAGTCGGCCTTACGGATCATCTGACCATGATCGGCGGACCAGCGTTCAATAAAGGCTTAGTAAGCTGCATGTCCAAGGTTTTCGGCAGAGAAATCACAGTTCCCGAGAACAACCAGTATTGGAGCGCGGTCGGTGCGGCTATTTACGGCACTGAGATTCAGTAAACGGAGGATAAGACTATGGCTATTGAAAAAGTGGAATATTGGAGATGGACAGAATCCAACTGGAAGAACCCGGACATTCCCGACTGGCACGGAAGCCTCATTACGGCAGGCGTTGATATAGGGTCGACAAGTACGCAGGCGGTTATACTTGCAGACGGCGTACCTTATGCCTATTCCAACATGAGAACGGGCTCAAACAGCCCGGATTCTGCTATAAGTGCAATTAACTGGGCGATGAAGGATACTGGACTGACGCTTGAAGATATAACTTATACCATCGGGACAGGATACGGACGTGTAAATGTACCTTTTTCCAACAAGACCGTTACTGAAATTACCTGCCACGCAAAGGGCGCAAATTACATATATGGACCTACTGTACGCACAATTCTTGACATGGGCGGTCAGGACTGCAAGGCTATACACTGCGATGAAAAAGGAACGGTTACGTCCTTTATGATGAACGACAAATGCGCGGCGGGAACCGGCCGAGGAATGGAAGTCATCGCAAACCTTCTTGCTGTCAGCGTTGAAGATATAGGCGAGCTGTCATTTAAGGTGGATGAGGAGCCCGCACCCGTTTCTTCAACCTGCGTTATCTTTGCCAAGAGCGAAGCGACGAAGCTTATGCGCTCCGGATGGACAAAGGAAAAGGTTTTGGCTGCATATTGCCACGCTATGGCTCTCCGTGTTGTACGTCTGCTTGAGCGTAACGGAATGGAACTTGATTTTGCCATTACGGGCGGAATAGCGAAGAATGTGGGCGTAACCCGCCGAATCGAAAATATTATGGGAATAAAGGCACTCACGCCTACTATGGATACTCAGATTGCAGGTGCTCTCGGAGCTGCACTTATAGCAAAAGAACTCGTTGAAAAGAAAAGAGCGAAGGAAGGCTGAAAAATAAAGGCGGCATATTCGCACTACTTGCGAAATATGAATGTGAAAGCCGGAAGGAGGATATTATCATGATAGCAAATTATGGCTATGAAGATGGGTCCGGACACTATTACATCAAAATCGATACATCCAAATGCGCAGAGTGTACGGCAAAAGGTTGCATTTCAGCCTGTCCCGAAAAGCTGTTTGCAACAGAACTTGATGATTTTGATGATGAAGTAGTGCTTATAAAGGAAGATGCCCGCAACACTTTGCAGACGAATTGCGCTCGTTGCAAGGCAAACGGAGAAAAAGAGCCTTGCAGACAGGCATGTGAATCGGACGCAATCAGCTTCTCATGGTGAGAGAGCTGGACACGAAATTTTAACTCGCGGCTTTTGACCAAGGCTTATAAGGGAGAGCGCCGCTGAGCTGAAATTATTTTCCTAAGAAATTAAAGGAGGAGACACATGAGTTACGAAAAATTATTCGAGACCAACATTTCAAGCGAGTCCGTAAAAGCTTGGAAGGCATCCGGAAAAAAAGCAATCGGATATGTATGCTGCCATGTTCCCACGGAAATTCTTCTTGCTGCTGACATTATGCCCGTCCGCCTGAGAGCGACAAACTGCGTTGATAGCAGTGATGCCGAAGCGTGGATGTCAAGCTTCAGCTGCAGCTATGCACGATCCATTCTCCAGTACCTGATGAACGGTACATATGAATTGGATGGTCTGGTTCAATCCGATGGATGCATGATGGCAACCCGCATACTTGACAACTGGGAACACATCTCAAAAAAGAACGGCAAGAGCCAGTTTATCCATCAGATCGGCGCTCCCCGCATTACCAACGACTACACCATCGGATACTACAAAACCGAACTGAAGGATCTTGCAGACAAGCTCGGCGAGTTCTCCGGGACGAAAGTTACTGATGAAGCTCTTAAAGCGGCTGTAGCAAAGACAAATGAGGTCCGCAGCCTCATTGCGCAGCTCTTTGAACTTCGCAAGGAAGCCAAGGTTTCCGGTACTGAAGCCCTCAGAATCATGCTTGCATACTGCGATCTTACAATAGATGAATATATTGCGGCGCTTAAGGAGTTCCTTGCCGACGCTAAAAACCGCAAGCCCATCGAGGCACGCGCACGTCTTATGATCATCGGCTCCGCGCTCGACAACCCCGAGTACATAAAGGTCATTGAGGATAAGGGCGGACTTGTTGTAGCAGACGCTCTCTGCTTCGGTGCAAGAGCGTTCGGCGATCAGCTTGTTATCGACGACAAAGATGTTTTAGGCTCAATCGCAAAGTATTACCTCACCCGCAACACCTGCCCGCGCTCACTTGACAACCGTCCTGCAATCCACAAGGAAATCGTTGAAACCTGTAAGGAATACAACGTACAGGGCGTTATCTACGAGAAGATGCAAAACTGCGAATGCTGGGGCGGCGAGGCATACTATCTTGAGCCGGACCTCAAGAATGTCGGAGTACCGATGCTGCAGGTCGAACGTGAAGAGCAGATGGCTAATGCGGGTCAGCTTGCTATCCGCGCAGAGGCTTTCGTTGAAATGATAGAGAAGTAAGAAGGAGGACTATAAAATGGCTAAAACACCTACTCAGAACTTTGACCCCACAAAGCCGGTTAACATGATAGAACTGACGTGTGAACAGGTTGACAGCATTTATCAGCACATGCTTTCCAAGGGTATGCCTGAAATCATGTGGACTGTCGATATCCAGAAGTTCACATGGGAAGAGATTCGTGATGCACATAAAAACGGAAAGAAACTCATCGCATTCGGCGGTCCTGTTCCTGTAACTATCATGCGTGCGTTCGACTGCGTCCCGTTCTTCCTTGATACTATACCCACCCGTATTGCTTCCATGGAAGACCTCTGCAGCCGCTATATTGACGAGACAGAAAAGTATGCACCCACAAGCATGTGCGCCATCGATAAGGCTCAGCTTGGTGTTGCGCTGAAGAATGAATTCGGTGTAAAAATTGATGCTTTTGTACACGCAACAGTTCCTTGCGACTCCGCCCGTATCGCATACCCGATGATGGAGCGCCTCTTCGGCTGCCCCTGCTTCACATTTGATTGCCCGTTCCGCCATGACGATAAGGGATATCAGTATCTGGCCGGACAGATAGAGGCATTTATTCCCTTCATGGAAGAACTCACGGGACTCAAGTGGGATGCAGAGCGCTATGAGAAGTTCAAACAGATATCCGAAGAGTCAAACAAAGCTTATGATATACTTATGTAGCTTGCCGATCTCCGAAAAAAGACTCCTTGCGTACTGCCCGGACGTATGCTCGTTCTCAACGAGATTATTGCTCCTCTTGCCGGTACTCCCGAGGTTACTCAGATGCTTCAGACCCAGCTTGACATGGGCAACATGCTCATTGATATGGGTATGACTGCTACAAAGTGCCCCGAAGAGCGCTATCGTGTCTGCCTGATGCAGAATATGCTGTGGTCCAACACAGGAATTATGGACTGGATGGAAAAGACCTACGGCGCAATAACCGTTATGGACGGCTTTGGATATCAGGACGGTGTTCTGTTTGAAGATATGGACAACTGGGAATCAATGAAGTACCAGCTTGCAAAGTCAATGCTCCTCGTCCCGATGATTCACGGCGCAACCGGCCCGACCGAGTACTGGCTCAAGGTTATTGACAAGATGTATGAGGAATACAAAGTCAATGTTTCAATCTTTATGGGACATGTCGGCTGCAAGCACACATGGGCATCCGGAAAGATTGTTACCGACTACATCCAGCAGAAATACGGCATACCCACGCTCTATGTCGATGTCGATGCTATCGACCCGCGCTACAAATCCACAGAAGAACTGCGCGCACAAATCGGCGAATACATGGAGTCTGTCGTTGGTGCTGAAAACTTTACAAAGTAAGCACACTGTTGTATCCACGGCCGTAGTATTGCAAATACTACGGTCGTGGCTGAAAGAAAAAAGCATACTATTCATATAGGAAAGCGAGGCACACAATGGAAAAAATAAAGTCTATTGCCGTAACAGGGAAGGGTGGAACAGGAAAGACAGTCGTTTCAACGCTCATTATACGTTTTTTGGCAGAGCGTTTCCCCGGCAAGGTTCTCGCGATTGATGCGGACTCCGCAATGAGTCTGTGCTATACAACCGGTTTGAAAGTTGACAAAACTGTAAGCCAGCTTCGTTCCGAGCTGCTTGGAATGCGTCAGGCGCGTGACCAGCTCAACAACGGTCCGACGAAGGATCTTATGAGAACAATTCTTGCGCATGGCAACGGCTTTGACCTGCTGACTATGGGGCGTCCCGAAGAACCGGGTTGCTTCTGTGCCTGCAACGAGCTGCTGCGCTTTGGTATTGACACTCTTGCCGATGATTATGACTATGTCGTGATAGACGGTGAAGCAGGACCCGAACAGCTTAACCGCCGTGTTATGAAAAGTGTAGACTGCCTGCTTGTTAT
>JAAYWX010000404.1 GCA_012516225.1 Clostridiales bacterium | reverse complement strand
GATAATACAATGGTTTTAGGGATTTTGCTTTCATTTTTTACTGCTGATTTTCCTGCTGATTTTTTCGGGGTTGCAATTGTGTTTTCAACCGTTTGTATGATTAAAAATGGTTAAAATTTTTACCGTTTTATCAGTCAGTAAAGGCGAAAACGGCACCCTATTCCCGCTCCATTGGACGGGTATTTTTTGTGAATTTTTCCGATTTTGTATTGCTAAAAAATATTCTTTTCAATATAATAAAGCATAATTAATGTTTTTTTAATATATCCCCGCGCAGGGTGTGGGTCTATGCAAACATGATAGTATAGCACTTTTCTTCTGAGTAATGCCGAATAATGCTGAAAAGCCCAAGCTTGCCGCCATGGACTGCTTAACAGAAACCCGGTTCCGCAGACAGATTAAACGTCCAGCAGCTCATGATTTGATGGAATTGCATTGAATACTTCGTCTGTCGCAATATATGTAATGTCGCTGCCCCGTTTCCTGTTTTGCGCGTCTGCTGTGAAGTCGCCGTTCAGAATATTCTCCGCTATCGGAAGGTCATTCTTAAAATTCCGCCCCGGGATTCATCTTGCTTTCAGGTCGGTTATCCCACGCGTAATACCCGGCTCTTGCCACGCCCAGTATCCTCGTAATGTGCTGTCCTTTTTGCTAAACCCGTACCTCTCTATTTTTGGTGCTTTGCAAAGTAGACCGCTGCTTTTTAATATTTTATTCTCTTTCCGGAGATCCTTTATTTTTCGACGGAGTCCTGCCAATCTTTTGTACTGGATCTTCTATTTGTCTGCAACTCGGGGCTCGGGGCCAGACTATAGCTTTTGAGAAATTAAGTTAATCCAGCCATCAGGCTTGATTATAAATACAAACCATTTTGAGGAGATTGCTGTTTGAAGAAAAACAACGCCTTGGAGATTGTTGGCTAACCGGGAGGTTTGCTTATATACAGTCTCGAACAAACCTCCCAGTATTGCAGTCAACAATCATCAGGAGGAAAAATTAATGAATAAAAATGACTATATCATTCGTTTGGAAAGAAAAGAAGACTACCGTGAAGTCGAAAACCTTGTAAGAGAGGCGTTTTGGAACGTATACCGTCCGGGATGCCTGGAGCATTACGTATTGAACCAACTGAGAACTGACGCAGCTTTTGTACCGGAACTGGACTTTGTAATGGAGAAGGACGGCAAACTGATTGGGCAGAACATTTTTATGAGAGCGAATATCAAAGCCGATGACGGCAGAGATATTCCAATCATGACAATGGGGCCAATCTGTATAGCGCCGGAATTTAAAAGACAAGGTTATGGAAAAATTCTTTTGGACTATTCTCTTGAGAAAGCAGCAGAAATGGGTGCAGGTGCAGTCTGCTTTGAAGGAAATATTGACTTCTATGGAAAGAGCGGATTCACTTTTGCCAGTAAGTTCGGTATTCGATATCATTGACTGCCTGAAGGTGAAGATGCATCTTTCTTTCTCTGCAAAGAGCTGATTCCGGGATACCTTGATGGTATTACCGGAGAGTATGCAACGCCACAGGGCTACTTCGTGGATGAAGCAGAAGCAGATGAGTTTGATAAGGCTTTTCCTTATAAGGAAAAATTGAAGCTTCCGGGCCAGCTTTTCTAAGCTGAACGAAAACAAAAAGCAAGGATAAAAACGCAACGTGTGCCCTTGGCATGCCAGAGCCGGTAGGTAGCCCGGCCGTCCTGCATTTGCAGGGTAAGTAACCTGCCCCTCCGGGTTGTCCCTTCTTTGCTCATTGAGATCTTGTAAGGAGGGATTTTATGGGGAAAGCAAGCGGCAAACTAACAGTGTATTTTGATGAACCGTTCTGGGTAGGCATCTTTGAGCGATTCGAAGATGGTAAGCTATCCGCAGCCAAAGTGACCTTTGGTGCTGAACCAAAGGATTATGAGGTTTACGAGTTTATCTTGAAACACTATTGCGCTTTGCAATTCAGTCCGGCTGTAGCGGTGGCTGCTGTAAAGGAAACTAAAAGAAATCCTAAGAGAGTACGGCGAGATGTGAAAAAACAATTACAGGATAATGGAATTGGAACTAAATCGCAGCAAGCTCTAAAATTACAGCAGGAGCAGAACAAGCATAGACGCAAGGTGAAAAGCCGTGAACAGAAACTGGCTGAAGCCGAACACATGTTTGAACTAAAACAGCAAAAGAAAAAAGATAAGCACAAAGGACATTAATTGCGCTTATCAAAAAAGCTCATCATCACCGGAGAATATCCGATGATGATGAGCCTTGTTTTATAGCCGCAAATAGTCCCCCGCCTTTTAAAAAGTGTGGGGACATGAGGAAATGCCTCAAAAAGAATGAGGACTCTTGGGGGCAGGGCATAGGCATTCAGCTTACCAAACTTATATGTGCTTTCCATTCACCTCACCTTCTCCAAAAGATAAATCGCTAACGCCCCTTGCATTGTCAATGGTTTTATGGATTTTTGCTTTCAACGCCTCTGTTATTGACAAGCCGCTTTAATCGCCTTAAAATTAAGCAAAGCAAAACATATGGGTGGGAGGATAAGATGGCTGAAGAGTCGGCTTTAAAAAGCGTGCGCCAACAGTTAATAATTGCGGGAATTGAAGAGATAAACAATTACGGAATCCAAGGTTTTTCCGTGCGGAGAATTGCAAACAAATGCGGGGTTTCCTGCGCCGCTCCATATAAACACTTCAAAGATCGCAACAGCTTTGTCGCCGCTATAATCGAATATATAAATAATCAATGGGCAGAACGTCAGAGAAAAATTCTTGCCGATATACCCTCCAATACAAGGAAACAGCTTGTGGCGGTCAGCATTGAGTATGTCAGATTTCTTTTGGAAAATCCCCATTTCCGCTCAATAATAATGCTCAAAGACGAGGAATTTGACAATACCTATAAAAATATGAGAAGTCAGCTCAGTGGAATGTCGCTCAAATTAATCAATCAGTACTGCAAAGAAACAAACATTCCAGAAAATATAGCAAAAAGGAAAATTTATATCATACGCTCCTTGATTTATGGCGCAGCCCTTATGTTTGATAACGGTGAACTTGAATATACAGAGGAAAATATGCGCATTGTAGAGTTTTCTATTGACAGGGAATTTGACTTACCATAAATCCAAGTTCTCTGGTCTGTATAGTTTGAAAATCCTCGTGCCACACCCACTAACCCGTTTCCATTCTGTTTCTCAAACATAAATTGCCGATAAGTTATCGCTGATAACTTATCGGTTTTTTTTGGTTAAAATGGACATTGACATTAAGGTAAAGCTTGGTATAAAATGCGTGCAGGTTATCACTGATAACCTGCACGCATTTTATCATATTAAAATTTTGGAGGTTAATTACGATGATTTTTAAAGCAGTTGCGGAATTGATCGCGGAGCATATAGACTGTGACGTGTCCGAAATAACGCCTGAGAGCCGTTTCAAGGATTTGGGCATAGATTCTCTCGATACGGTTGAAATGCTCATGAATCTTGAGGACAAAATCGGAAAAGAGATAGAACTTGACAGGAAGGTCGAAACCGTTGGTGATCTTGTCCGCTTCATAGAAGAGAAATGCAAGGACTGAAGTATGATAAAAACATCCTTATGTAATTTGCTGGGTATTGAATATCCCGTACTTCAGGGCGGAATGGCGTGGGTTGCTGATGCAAAGCTTGCAGCGGCCGTATCCGAGGGCGGCGGTTTGGGAATTATAGGTGCCGGCAGCTCTCCCGCCGAATATGTACGGGAACAGATACGTCTTGCGCGTACACTTACAAAAAAGCCTTTCGGAGTAAACATCATGCTGCTGAGCCCTTTTGCGGACGACGTTGCCGTAGCTGCAGCTGAAGAAAAAGTTGACGTTGTAACTACAGGTGCAGGAAACCCAGCCCAATATATGGAAAGATGGCTTTCTGCCGGGATAAAAGTTATACCTGTTGTTGCCTCTTCAGCAATGGCAAAACTTGCCGAACGTCTTGGTGCCTCGGCAGTTATTGCGGAAGGCGGTGAAAGCGGCGGACATGTGGGAGAGCTTACTACAATGACGCTTGTACCCCTTGTCTGCGATGCAACGGATCTGCCCGTTATAGCTGCCGGGGGCATAGGTGACGGACGGGGAGCGGCAGCGGCATTTATGCTGGGTGCCTGCGGAATTCAGATGGGAACAAGATTTCTTGCTGCTGCGGAATGTTCCATCCATAGAAATTACAAAGAGAAAATACTTAAAGCCAATGATTTGTCCACAATTGTAACAGGCAGACGGCGGGGGCATCCGGTTCGCAGTCTGAAAACGCCATTTTCAAGAAACTATTTAAAAGCCGAATACAGTAATATTACAGACGAAGAACTTGAGGAAATGGGAGTCGGCGCGTTGCGTCTTGCAGTGCAGGAAGGAGATTTGGAAAAAGGCTGCTTCCTCTCCGGTCAAATTGCGGCCATGGTCAGCAAGGAACAGCCAGCCGCCGAAATCATCCGTGAAGTTGTGGAAGGTGCGGAACGTGTCCTGAAGGAGAAATGCCAATGGGTAAAATAGCTTTCGTCTTTCCCGGTCAGGGTACACAGTACTCCGGAATGGGGCTGGACTTGTTCCGAGGCAGTCCCGCCGCATGCAAAATATTTCATCTTGCGGATCAAATACGTCCGGGTACATCGTCCCAGTGTTTCAGCGGAAGCGATGAGGATCTGGCACAGACGCACATTGCTCAGCCTTGCCTGTTTGCGGTGGAGCTCGCAGCCGCAGCCGCTGCCGTTGAGGCCGGTATCAGCCCCTCAGCCGTTGCCGGTTTTTCTCTCGGAGAAATTGCCGCTCTTACCTTCTCAGGTGCGGTATCCTTTGAAGAAGGCTTTAAAATGGTGTGCCTCCGCGGAGAACTTATGAGGGATGATGCGGAAAAATGTGATGCTTCCATGGTCGCGGTATTGAAGCTTGATGCAGGTACGGTTGAACATTTGTGCTCTCTGTATAAATATGTTTACCCTGTAAACTACAATTGTCCGGGACAGATTTCCGTTTCCGGAGAGAGAGCAGAGCTTGAAGACTTTATTAAAAGCGTTAAGGCTGCGGGAGGACGTGCCGTTCCCCTGCGGGTTGGCGGCGGCTTTCATTCCCCCTTCATGGCTTCCGCCGCGGTGAGATTCGGAGAGGCGCTGAAAGATGTGTGCTTCTGCTCCCCTAAAATTCCGCTGTATTCCAACTACACAGCTTCTCTTTATGCGGATGATTTCATTTCTTCTCTTTCTATGCAAATATGCAGCCCTGTCAGGTGGCGGGATATTGTGACAGACATGATACAAAACGGATTTGATACTTTTATTGAATTAGGTCCCGGAAAAACTCTCTGCGGATTTATCGAAAGGACAGACAGTTCTGTCCGGGTTCTGAATGTTGAAGACTGCGAAAGCCTTATAAGGACGTTAGAGGAGGCTGCCCGATGCTGAAAGGAAAAATTACCCTTATTACCGGAGGCTCCAGAGGGATAGGTGCGGCAATAGCTAAAAAGTTTGCTTCCTTAGGCTCTGATATTGCAATTATCTATGCCGGAAACCATGAAGCGGCAATGAAAGTATGCGAAATGTGCCGCGTTGAATACGGCATAAGAGCTGCCGCTTTCTGCTGCGACGTTTCAGACTTCAACGCTTCAAAAAAGGCAGTTGCAGATATAAAGGGCGAGTTTGGTTCCATAGACATTCTTGTCAACAATGCCGGGATAGTTCAGGACGGACTTGTTGCGGCAATGAGGGAAGAAGACTTTGATAAAGTCATTGGAATCAATTTAAAAGGTGCGTTCAATATGATACGGCACTGCACTCCTATATTTATAAAAAACCGCGGCGGAAGGATTATTAACATCAGTTCTGTCATAGGTCTGACAGGAAATGCGGGCCAAGCCAATTACGCCTCGGCGAAGGCTGGCCTTATTGGGCTGACAAAATCCGTTGCCCGTGAACTCGCTGGGAAAAACATAACCTGCAACGCCATTGCACCGGGGTTTATAAAAACAGACATGACAGATGGAATTGAGGAATCCGGCGAGCTTCTCCGGAACATACCGCTCAAAAGGGCCGGCACGCCGCAGGACGTCGCGGAAGCTGCCGCCTTCCTTGCCGGAAAATGCTCTGATTACATAACTGGAGAAGTCATACGGGTTGACGGCGGAATGGCGATGTAATGGAGGTATATAATGCTTCGAAAAGTTGTAATTACAGGAATGGGAATTATCAGTCCGATCGGAAACAGCGTCAAGAATTTCTGGGAAAACATACTTGCCGGAAATCACGGGATTGCTCCTATCACCAAATTTGATACTTCCGAATATAAAGCAAAACTTGCCGCTGAAGTCAAAGGTTTCAATGCCAGAGATTACATGGAAAAAGCAGATATGATACGCAGCGACCTGTATGCCCAGTTTGCCGTTGCGGCGGCATGTCAGGCCGTTGATGAAAGCGGACTTGTCGGTACTCTTCCTCCTGAACGAATAGCCGTATATTTCGGTTCCGGAATCGGAGGAATCCAGACCTTTGCTGATGAGATCGAAAAGCTTCGCAGCAAAGGCCCGCGCAAGGTATCGCCTTATTTTATTCCAATGCTTATCGCCAATATGGCCTCCGGCATGATAGCTATCAGGTTCAACTGCAAAGGCGCAGCAATGCCTTCCGTTACCGCCTGCGCTTCAGGAGCAAACGCTATAGGAGAAGCGCTGAGGGCTATCCGCCACGGTTACGCGGATGCTGCAATTGCGGGCGGTGCGGAAGCTTCAATCACCGAATGCGGTATTGCCGGCTTTGTAAATATGCAGGCACTTTCAGTCGCGGAAAATCCCGATGAGGCCTCTCTTCCTTTTGACAGCCGGCGCAGCGGATTTGTTATCGGTGAAGGCGGTGCGGCGCTCATCCTTGAAGAATACGGCCACGCACTTAAGCGTGGTGCTCATATTTATGGTGAGATATGCGGCTATGGCT